>JAOAPQ010000317.1 GCA_025462965.1 Bryobacterales bacterium | reverse complement strand
CGATGATTCGGACTTCGATTGGCTCCGGGCCCGCTGCCGGAACGAGGCGAGCTTCGATTCGTTCCAGGCGGTCGGACGACGAATATACTCGGAGAGCGCGGAGATGGGCGAGCGGGGCCGGTGGATCCTGTAGGCAACATTCGCCACCCGTGGTTGATCACCGGTCACGCACCAGTCGGAGTCACTTCGACGAGTCGCCGACTTCCGGTCAACATGGATTGCCGGATGCGCCAACTGACGCGAATCGGCGTTTCACGGGAGTAACCGCCCGCGTCTTGGGTTCTAACTTCGCTCTGCAGCATTCTGGACGTTTACTCCAATGCAGTATGCTGTCACCACATCTCTAAAACGTCGAGGATTTCGCCAGAAGGACCTTTGGCGCCGGTGTCAATGCGAAATGTCTCTGCGCGAATAGAGCAGGTACGCGAGCGCGAACGCTGCAACGGCGATTCCACCAAGCACGTACAGGCTCTTTGCCGGCAAAGCCGAGCCCATCACTAATTCAAAAGGCGTGTAATACCGAAAGGGCGAAAGCCACGCGACCGATTCCGCCGGTTTCCACGCCCGACCGATGTAGTCGGTGAGGTAGGCCGTCAGCGCCAACAACCCCGCGATGGCTCCAGCGGAACCCCTCCGGCGGCAGGCGCAGCCGATTGCAATCGCAATTGCCGCCCAGCAGAGCATCAGGAGTCCCAGATTGGTTGCCAGCAAACCAACAAGCGCAACCGATGGCCAGCCAGCATCCTTCGCGGCAAAATTACTGAGACCGATCCAGGTGCCGAGGGCCATCATGGCGAGCAAATAGACGGTAGAGATCACCGCCACCAGGATGGACCGCGTCACGATCCAGTGCCTGGTCACGGGCCGAGCCAGTACAAGATCGATGAATCCGGTCTCAATCTCCATAACCGGAATCGTCGCAAGCGTCACGGCGACCGAAACAAGCGCTCCCATCACAACTGGATGGAAATATCCGAGGCACACGATCCCCTTGAACGTGAGGAACATGGCAAATGAGGGCCCCAGTATGTCGCGCGCGAAAGAAGGGACCAGGTCGCCCATTTTTGCAAACGAATTGGAAGCTTGAATCGAATTGGCTTGGAGAATAAGGACAACCTGAAACCCCGCCAGCAACACGCCGGCAGTCAAGAGAAATTTACGGACCCGGTGAAGCAACTGAACAATCAGCGCGAAGAGCATGGTCATTCGGCGCCATCCCGGTAGTACTTGACCAGCACATCTTCGAGTCCCGCTTCTTCCACCGTGAGGTCGGCCACGGGAAAGGCCACGAGAAACGAAGGCAGCGAGCCGAGCTGCCCCGTCACGCGAAGAATCCAATTGCGGGGTTTCGCGTCTATGATCTCGTAACCCTGTGGCAGGGAAGCCGGAACGGCAACATCCTGCTGGAATGCGACGCGCACGCGCCTGGATGCGACCTTCCGCACATCTTCGACGGAGGAGAGCAATACGACCTCGCCTTTGCGCAACATGGCGATGCGGTCGCAAACCCGCTCTACTTCGGGCATCACGTGCGACGACATGAAAACGGTACGGCCGCGATTGCGCCCATCGGCCAGCAATTCATAGAAAGCCTCCTGCATGAGGGGATCGAGACCTTCCGTGGGTTCGTCCAGGATCAACAGGTGCGGGTCGGCTTGAAACGCCTGGATCAAGCCGAGCTTTCGTTTCATGCCAGTGCTATACTCGCGCAGTTTTCTCGAGAGATCGCGATCGCTTAGCTCGAAGCGCTCGGTCAGGTTTTTTCGATGCTCTCTGGAAACGGTTCTCCCTCCGATTCGCTCCAGGAACACCAGCAATTCGCGTCCCGTCAAATCGGAATAGATTCCAATTTCGCCTGGCAAGTATCCAACCGCGGAGCGGGCTTTCAGGCTGTCTGACTGACAATCATGCCCGAAGACGGCGGCATTGCCCGAGGTGGGTCGCAGCAGATCGAGCAAGATTCTGATCGTGGTAGTCTTGCCGGCGCCGTTCAGCCCGAGGAATCCAAAGACCTCGCCACGCGGAACCTCCAGGTCAAGATGATTCACAGCGATGAGTCTGCCGTATCGTTTGGTCAATCCACTAATTGAGATCGCAGCGACGCCGGAGAACACAACAGGAGTCTAACGCAGACAGTAAGTAATTACGTAATGAGCGACTGATGGCCTTGGCGACGTCGCTATTGGCAGACATGTCGGATAAGTCGCCCCAAAACGGCGTTACCGCAGATAATTTCCGTGATGGCCTGTTCACGTCGATTGGACGTATAAACGCCCATTGCTGACATCTGGCAGTTTAACCGTCACTCGATAGATCTCCTCCGAGGCCGCCGGTTTTGCTGAAGCTTTGACTATTATGCATCCGGACACTAAGGCGACCGAGAGAGCGATATCCCCTATTATCGGTAGCTATTCTGTCGCACCACCACGCTATTGAGCGGCGGGGCTCAGAGTCTGGATTTGCCTGTGCCCTTGAGCGATTCTTTAAGAATCGTAGCCGGGGCCGCCAGGCGACCCGCACTCTTT
>JAOAPQ010000313.1 GCA_025462965.1 Bryobacterales bacterium | reverse complement strand
CGATTTCCTGCTGAAACAGATCGCGCAAAGCACCGGCGGGCGGTTCTACCCGAACCTCAGCGCAGCCGATGCGGCCCAGATCTTCGATTCGGGCGGCCGCTTCGTCCCCGGCAGTTTGCAACTCTGGCCGGGTCTGCTCGGCTTGGCGATCCTGCTGAATCTGATCGAACTCGTGCTTCGCAAATGGAGGGGCTTGCTCGAGGCGCTACGGGGCGGCGCGTTGGCTCCTCAACCGTGATCCGCGCCGCGGCCCTAGTCTTCTTGCTGGCCGCTCCGAGCCTCGACCATAAGTTGGCGCTCATTGAAAGCAATCGACTGAAACCCGGTTCCCGAGTCGTCACGACGGCCGCCGAGTGGAATGCGTGGGTCGCGGATCAGGTCCCCCGGGGCGTCACCCGTACGCACCTCGACCTCGGCGAGAACCGCGTCACGGCGTCGGCGAACATCGATTTCCTGAAGGTCGACCGCGCCGCGGGCAACGCTCCCAACTGGTTTCTGGCTTCTATCCTCCAAGGCGATCGCCCCGTCACCGTCACGGCCCGCATCCAATCGGCTAATGGCCGCGCCCGCGTCGATGTCGAGCGCGTCCAGGTTGCGGGAGTGGCAGTCGAAGGCCGCGCGCTTGATTTCCTCATCCAGGAATACGTCATCCCCCATTACCCGCAGGCCCAGGTCAGCCAGTGGTTCCCCCTGCATTACCGCATAGACCATTTCGAGATCCACCCCTCAAGTTGCACCATCGTCCTGAGATAGCCCACGGTCTATGACCTGAAAATAAAAAAGCCGGTCGAATGACCGGCTTTTTGGATGAAATGTCTGGTTGTGAACGTGAATTATCTACGCGGTACCAGCAGACGGCGCTGGAACCGCGATTATTTACGGCAGGCGATAGATCAGCAGGGATTTACAAAGACTGGACCCCACTAAGCCATCGCCGGCCATTAACCCTTACTTCCGCCCGGCCGCCTTTGTCTTCGCGGGTGCTGCCTGCTCTTCTTCCTCTTCCATCTCTTCGCCGCCCTCACTTGCTTCTTCCATCAGCCGCACGGCGATCTGGGTCAGCTTCTTATCGGTTTCGGCTTCCTCGTCTTCCGTCTCACGCAACAGATCGGCCACTTCCTGATTACCGATCTGCTCGGCAATCGTCCGCACCGTTCCGTAACCCGAGATCTCATAGTGCTCCACCTTCTGAGCCGCTGCGATGAGCATCAGGTCCATAATCGGACCCTCCGCGTCCTCACCCATTGTTTCCTGGCCTTCCGCAATCAGCCCCTTCATTGCCTCGCAGGGCTTGGCCTTAGCCTTCACCCCGAGTTGGCTGAAGACCTCCTCCAGCCTCGTAACGTGGCCTTTGGTCTGTTCCAGGTGCTCCAGGATGCCGGACTTCAGTTCCTGGTCGGAAGCGGCCTTCGCCATTTTCGGCAGAGCCTTCGTCAATTGCTTTTCCGCGTCGTACAAATCTTTGATTTCTTCTTCGAGAAGTTTTTCCAACGTTTCGATAGCCATATGAACTCCCGGCGTTGCATTTAGCAAAACGCCTGCCATCGCAACTCCCGTTACGGTTCGTTGAATACATTTCCCGCGGATTAGGTAATGTTCTTTGGTTCGCCCGTAATTAGCCGCGCGCCGCGGTTCATAGTGACGTACGCGTATACCCACTGGATCATCACAACAATGCGGTTTTGGAAGCCCACCAGATACATCAGGTGGATAAACAACCACAGCAGCCATGCCACCGTGCCGCCGAAGTGCAGCCGGCCGATTTGCGCCACCGCCGCCGCCCGCCCGATTGTCGCCATATTGCCCTTGTCCCAATATCTGAACGAACCATGGGCCTCGCCCTGCAAGCGGCTCTGGATCAACTTTGCCGCGTAACTCCCCATCTGGATGCTGACCGGCGCCACACCGGGCAGCGGGCTGCCGTCCTGCGTGAAGTTCGCCAGATCCCCGAGCACCAGAATCTCTGGATGTCCACGTAGCGAGCAATCCTGCTGAACTGTCACCCGCCCGCCCTTGTCTAGTGTTGCGCCTGTCTGCTCCGCAATCATCTTCCCCAGCGGCGACGCTCTCACGCCCGCGGCCCAGATCACCGTGCGGGTCGCGATGCGCCTGGTTCCGTCCCCGAGCTTTATATCAACGCCCTCGGCATCGATTCCCGTCGCCATCGAGTGCGTCAGTGTGTGAACTCCCAGCTTGTGCAGCTGCTCCTCGGCCTTCTCCGACAGATCTTCTGGGTAGGTGCTCAGCACTCGATGCGTGCCCTCCACCAGCAGCACCTCCGCCTCAGCCGGGTTAATGGAGCGAAAATCGTGCTTCACCGTGTCGCGCGCGATCTCCGAGATTGCACCCGCCATCTCCACACCCGTAGCGCCTCCGCCGATGATCACGAAAGTTAGAAACGCTTTGCGCTTTTCTGCATCGACGGTGCGTTCCGCGTACTCGAAAGCAATTAGAATTCGCCGCCTGATTTCGGTCGCATTCTCGACGCTCTTGAGTCCTGGTGCAAACTCCGCCCACTCCGGATGCGTGAAGTAGTTGTCGGTCGCGCCCGCCGCCAGGATCAATGTGTCGTACTCCTCCGTACCGCCATCCTTCATCAGCACCCTTCGCGCTTCAACGTCGATACCCGTAACTTCGCCCAGCAGCACGCGTGTATTTTGGTTGCGGCGCAGCACTGCCCGGATCGGCGCCGCGATCTCGCCGGGCGAAAGCGCACCCGTGGCCACCTGGTAGAGAAGGGGCTGAAACAAGTGGAAGTTACGCTTGTCAATCACCGTAACATCCGCGTCCGCCCGCTTCAGCCCTTTGGCCGCGTTCAGACCGGCAAAACCGGCGCCAATGATCAGTACCCTATGTCTCACTGCTTCAGTGTGCATTATCATGAAGATGAATGGGACAATTCACGCGCCGCGCGCACACCCTCTTTGACGTCTATCTGATTTGCCTGCTCTTCCTGGCGCCAATTTTGTTCGATATGACGGACACACCAAGATTGGTTCTCTGGACGCTCAGCCTCGCGCTATTCTTCTTCACGGTTCTCAGCCGCGCAATCCCATTTACGGTGCATGGCACATTCGAAATCTGCGTCGCCCTTTTCTGCCCTTTCGCTCCGGTTCTTCTTGGCTTCTGGGATGTCCCGAACGCACGGCATTTTTTCATAGGTCTCGGTTTCGGTTTCTTTGTGTTCTGGCTCCTCACGGATTACAAGCTCGTGACCGAAGCCTGGAATAAGGAAGCCCACGTGGACACAGGCATAGACATAACCGGCGTACACGTCCACTAGTGCCCTGGCGTACCGTGAGATCCTTCGTCACGTGCGCTAACCGGTTCGGCAAGATAGCGCCTAAACCAGTCCAAAGCAAGCTCGGCAACGCGCTCGAGCGCCCCAGGCTCTTCGAAGAGGTGCGTTGCTCGGGGCACGATCCCCAGACGATTATGGTTTCGAAGCTGCGTTTGGGCTCTTTGATTCAATTCAATAACGGGCTCATCATGTCCGCCGGCGATCAGCAGCGTGGGTGCCTGCACCCGGGGTAGCGCCGGTCCTGCCAGATCCGGCCTGCCGCCGCGCGAAACTACCGCGGCAACACATTCAGGTCGCTCCGCCGCCGCAACGAGGGTGGCCCCGCCTCCGGTGCTCGCGCCGAAGTAGCCGACACTGAGCGCACTCGTATCGGGATTCCGGGCGAGCCAATCCGTGGTGTTCACAAGCCGCTCGGCAAGCAGTGGAATATCGAAGCGCAGATGGGCCGTCCGGAGATCGACAGGCTCCTCTTCGGGCGTCAATCGATCCATCAGTAAGGTTGCCAGCCCGCCCCGCTGCAATACTCGGGCAACGTAGCGATTGGGTGAACTGTGGCGACCGCTCCCGCTCCCATGAGCAAACAGGACGAGTCCTGTAGCTCCGCTCGGCACCACCAGATCGTCAGACAGACCTACCGGGGGTATTTCGACCGCGCGCTCAATCTGGTTATGTCTTTGTGATTCCACTGCGTTCTTAGATTCCGGTCGGGTAAGTCTCAGGCACTTCAGGGGGTGTGGCTCAGCGCGCGGGCCCAGAGGTTCCACCGCGTGGGTTTCGTCGAAGTGCAGTACCGCATCGAATTGGTCTGCCAGCCGGGCATGGAAATAGTGGCTGATGCGCTCGGTGTCCGGACGGTAGATCACCCCAATAGCACGCTCGAGGCGTGGTGAGCGAAGCTCCGCTCCAGCCGCGGAGCCTCGCATTGGGAGTAGAAAGGAGGGCATCTTCACGTCATGAAATAGTGCCTCGTAACTGCCCGGCAGGCCCGGTTGTACACGCTTAACTTCGTGAGGGCCGCCCCAGTCGGAAGCTGCCATCACCGTGCCGGTGTAGGTCGTGAACCCGATAGATCGCGAGCTGTCGCCGTACCGTTCTCGCACGAGCTGGCCTACATTCCATTCCCCGCGTTCCCCCATCTCAGTCGCGCGGGCATCTCCCACATGCGAGTTGTGCTCCCACACAACGATCTTGCTTTTACCGTAGCGCCGGTCGAGATGGGCCGCGAGTTCGCCCAGGGTCTCGGCCATGTGACGGTCACGCAGGTTCCAGGAGGAAATGCGACCGCGGAACATGGAGCGATAGTATTCCTCGGCGTTGCGAACTAACCGCGCATTGAGCTCGGCAGAGAAAAACTCATCTTCGGCAACATATCCGTCGCGGTGCATGTACTCGTAAGACCGGCGCTCCAGTTCGATAAGCTGCTGAACCACCTCCTGCTCGCAAGACGGGGAAATGCCAAACCCGGCTGCGTAGCCATAAGCCTGTTCGTCCTCGCCGTAATGGTCGAAACAGGAATACCGGTATCTTGCGCGGCGCGCCGCATCGGGGTCCACCTTCTCGAGGTAGCGGATCACCTCTTGGCGCGAAGTGTTCAGGCTATAGAGATCGAGCCCATAAAACCCCACTTGCGGAGCACCCGAAGAACGCTTCTCGTTGTGGGTACGCAGCCAAGCCACGAACGCCTCCACCTCCCGATTACGCCACATCCAGATAGGAAAGCGGCTGAACCCGGAGAGTGCCTCGTCTGCCGAGGAGTCCGCTCCGCGCCCGAGCACAAAGCGATTGACTCGGTACGCATCGGGCCAATCGGCTTCGACCGCGACGGCATGAAAGCCCTTCTCCCGAATCAGGCGCTTCGTGATCTCGGCGCGAGTGTAGTAAAACTCGTGCGTCCCGTGCGAAGCCTCACCGAGCAGCACGAATGAAGCATCGCCGATGAGGTCCAGCAAGGGATCGTAGTCCCCAGGTGTTCGTTGCAACAAATGGACGGGGAGCGGTCTCGGCATTATGAGACTCTTTGGCGGGCTGCACGCTCCAGTAAATCCCGGACCTCGTCATCCGTGGTTTCCGAAAAATCCTCGTACCAGCGGCTGACGGCGTAAAAAGGTTCAGGTGTGAACCCGCAGACGACGCGATCGACTTCGGGCTCCAAATCATGGCAAGTTTCCCGTGCGGCAACCGGCACTGCAACGACGATTTCTTTTGGCGCCTCCCGGCGTAGAGCCTTCGCTGCCGCTAGCATCGTGGCTCCGGTTGCAAGGCCGTCGTCGATCAGGATGACGGTTTGGCCGCGTACCTCAGGAGGCGGACGATCCCCTCGATAGATTCGCTCTCGGCGCGCCAGTTCCTCCTGTTCGCGAGCCACGACCGAATTGATCACCTCTTGCGGAATGCCTAACTGCCGGACCAGCAGCGGATTAAGTATGAGAACACCGCCTGGGGCAATCGCTCCAAAAGCCAGTTCCTCGTGGCCGGGCACTCCGAGTTTGCGAACCACAAACACGTCTAACGGCGCGCGCAAGGCCTGCGCCACCTCGAAGGCGACCGGTACACCGCCTCGGGGCAAAGCCAGCACCAACACGTCAGCTCGGTCTTGATATGCGCGAAGCTTGCCGGCGAGAAACCTGCCCGCTTCATGCCGGTCACGGAATGGCAGCGGCACGCGTGGACGCCTCCGGCGCCTGCCGTAACCGGAGCAACCAATGAGCCACTTGGCTGCGGCGGGAGTCCGCCTTATCACGGGGACGATCGGTTCAGCCCCGCGAGCGTTCCACGCTCTCCTGCAGCGGAACGGCCAACCCCGTCCCTGCTTCCTCCACCGCTCGCAGCATCTTTAGCAGCACTTCCTGCTGAACCGCCAGGAAATCATCATAGTCGGACGTCATCACGTAAGCCATCGCTTCGACGTCGAGCGAATAGGTACCGACGGCGATAAACCGCACCGGCCGCGTCCCGATCTCTATTTTCGGGTGAGCTTTCAGAATCTCGGCGAATGAGGAAAGCACGTGTTTCAACTGTTCCGAGGTGGTGTCGCGGCGCAGGCTGAGCGTCGGATGGAACCAGATCTTGTCGCGTTCCGATATATTCTCGAGCGGCATGGCCGCGAACTGCGCGTTGGGCACGCTGATGATCGTGCGCTCCGGTGTCCGGATGCGCGTCGAGCGCAGGCCGATGTGCATAACCGTACCGGTGCGGTCGCCGAAACGGCACACATCCCCCACTAGTACGGGCCGGTCGCCAATCACCGAAATCCCGCCGAAAAGGTTCTCGATGGTCTTTTGCGCCGCGAGCGCTACAGCGATTCCGCCCACCCCGAGTCCGGCCAGAATCGTCGAGGTGTTGTAGCCCCATGCGCTAAGGACACTCAGAATCGCGATCAGAAAAAGCGACAGCTTGAGGACCTGGCGCCCCAGCGGCAGCACGGAGTAGCTGACCGCCTGGACGCGCGGGTCCAGATTGGAGTGCCATCGTTTCGCCACAAGATCGACCACCGCCGCGCCCGCCCATGCCAGGGAGAGAAAGAATGCCAGCCCGAGACCCCGCTGAATGTACAGGCGCGCCAGCGAAGCGGGCGGTGCAAGCTCCATGGCGCCCCAGAACCCGGCGACCCACAGGCATACGCGCAAGGGACCGCGAAACTCCTCTGCAGTCATTAGCGGCCGCACCATCGCCGCCACCGCCCGGGCCGCCAATCCCGTAACGATCCACAGGACGAAGCCGATCAGCGCCAGAACGATCCAGCGCCACACCGGTGTATCGAACACCTCGAACGTGACCAGTTGCTGCGGTAGCTTTTTCTCGAATGGCGTCTCGGCCACCAGTTGGTGCGCTTTGGGGATAAGTTCGACACTTTCGGGCGAGACGACCCACACGCGGGACCTGGGCTTTACCTCGATACGTTCCAACTTCAAGTCCAGCGTTTGCCCATCGACGTGAAAGGAGGCCAGATGTTCCATGCCTGCCGCAAGCCCGTCATACTGATCGCCCTCAGGGTCGCGGCTTAAGGTGGTTATCGAGAAGGGAGTATCGTCGAGCAAATCCTCCAGTTGCCGCGCGAGCACGGGACCTTCCTGAGCGCGCCTCTCCGCAGGCATCCGACGCAGGTCGAGATAATGAAGCGCCTTCGAATAGTCCCGAGCATGGCAAGCCTCCAGAAAATGGAACACCGATCCTTGCGGTGTATCCCGCCCCAGCGGATCCTTCGATTCGGGGACCGGGGGTTGTGCGCACAGCGCTCCGGCCGAGAGGAGCAATGCGAGCAGTCTGAGCATGTACCCATTACTACACAGACCTCGGTTATATACCGGCATGAACAAAGATTTGCGCCAACAATGAGGAGACTCGTGCCGTCGTATAGATCTCGCGTCAATGGACAGACGGTTGCCGTCGAATATTGGGATCACGACCAGGAGGCAGCTGTGGGCCTTGCGCAGTGGGGGCTTGCACGGTGATGGCAGATTGAAAAGCGGTCCGCGCCCGGATAACGCCTGTGAAGCAGGTTGTGGGGCGCGCCGTCGTTACTCCGGAACGCTCGGTATTCCAAAGCGCGCCCTCGACTGCCGGACCTGCTTCCCCGCGGTCGGGGTACGCGCGCCGCGGAATATGCGGAATATGTCGATAACTTCCTGGCTTTTCATGCCCGTTTACGCCGAAGCGCATCAAAATCGTCCCTGCTTTGCGAAGTTCTTCAACTATTCGCCCAGATGAGCAACCCCAGAACGATTCCGCTGATCCCCGCGTACATCCAGTCCCGTTGGCGCGCGAACGCATACGCAGCGAACGCCACGCGCGCGATGGGGGTCGCAATCATCACCAGACACCCAAGCTGAATGATCCCGCGCCCACTCCCGCTCGCGGCCATTCGCAGAATCCCCGGCACCGTCGTCAACTCCGGCGGTTCGCCGTGAAATTCCGAATACGCCGGCATCTCGCGCCCGTGCCTCCCCAGGTACGCCACTCCGCCGACCAGCATGAGAGCGCACGCGACCATCACCCCCCATCGCAGCAGCAGCCCCATCTGCATATCCATCTTGTCGTCGTCCACTTTAGAGCCTGCCCGTCCAGCCGTTGTAAATCATCTCCACTCCTAGCACGAGAATCACGGCGCGGAAGAACATTCGCAGATGCCCCACATCCGCCCCAGCCAGCAGCCGCGCACCGGTGAGCGACCCCGCCACCACTCCCAGCATCACCGGCATCGCCAGACCCGGGTCTACGTACCCGCGATCGAGGTAGATTCCCGCGCTCGCCGCCGCCGTCACGCCGATCATGAAGTTGCTGGTAGTCGTTGAAACTTTGAACGGAAGGTTCATTGCCAGGTCCATCGCCAGCACCTTGACAGCCCCCGATCCGATTCCCAGCAAACCGGAAATGGCTCCCGCTATCGTCATCATCCCGAACCCCACCCGCACGCGATGCACATCGTAATGTTCCATTTCGCCCGAAGGTCCCGGGTACGATCCAGCCAATCTCAATGTGGTGCCTAGCGATCGCCCTGCCTCGGTGTCCGTCCCGCCACCCGGGCCCGCGTGCGCCGGCGCGAACGCGGAGAACATCAGCACCGCGCCGAACAGAATCGCGAGGCCCTCGGTCGGTACGTAAGCGGCCACCGCCGCTCCGACCAGTGCGCCGAGGCTTGTCGCAATCTCCAGGAACAACCCGATGCGAACGTTGGAGAATCCCTCGCGAACGTACGCGGCCGCCGCCCCCGACGACGTCGCGATCACCGAGATCAGTGACGCCCCGATCGCGTACCTCATGTCGACCCCAAACGCGAGCGTCAGCAACGGAACCAGCACCACGCCGCCGCCCAGACCGGTCAGCGACCCGATGAACCCAGCCACCAGCGACCCCGCGAACAGCAGCCCGCTAAACTCGGCTATGTTCATCCATCCGCTAGTCTCACAAATTATGACGCGTGCTCGCTGCGCCGCTTTGCTGCTCAGCTCTCCGAGCGCCCTTCGGTGGAAAAAGTTCGCTACGCCGCAACCCCGGATAGCGTGCATGCGCCGGACCTTCCGCGCTGCATCGCGCCCCAACCAGCTCCACAAAAGACGTATCATGACGCGAGCGGCGTTCTCTTACTGCGCGACAGGAGACCC
>JAOAPQ010000312.1 GCA_025462965.1 Bryobacterales bacterium | reverse complement strand
TTCTCCACTCCAGGCGATCCCGCCGATATTTCCGGGAAATACGAGCGAGCCGTTGATGGAAGGCGGCGTGAAGATGCCCTCATATCGAAGCCCGCGGATTTGGTCCTCACACCACTTTCGGTCCGCGTCGGTCTTGCCCCAAACTTCGAACTTCGGCGGGGTGAGCGGCTTCGGCAGCACCGGGAAGGGCTGAGTCGGGGACGACTCCTCGCCCGGCACGTCACTTTTCGGCGCGGCACGCTCTTCCACGCCAAATAACGGCTTGCCGGTTTCGCGGTCCAGCAGGAACAGATTGCCGGTCTTCGAACCCACGGCCACCGCCGCTCTCTTGCCGGACATGAACAGAACAGGCTGTGCGGCTACGTCGTAGTCCCACAAATCGTGGTGAACCGTCTGGAAGCTCCAGACCACCTCGCCGGTATCGCCTCTGAGCGCTACGACGGAATTGGCGTGGCGGTCGTCGCCTTTCCGAAGACCGCCGTAATAATCGGGACTCGGGCTGCCCGTCGGAATGAAGATGAGATTTCGCTCCGGGTCCACCGAGATCAATGACCACGCGTTGGCCGCGCCTACATGCGCGGTATCTACGATCGGGTGCCATGTCCAGCGGAGTTTACCCGTCCGCGCATCGAAGGCGCGTACTTCACCGGTGGGCGCCTCTGCCCGGCTGTTGTCGGCTATCGCAGAGCCGACGATTACCAGGCCGTTTAGAATTGCCGGCGGTGAGGTCTCTTCATATTCCCCCAGGTACCTCGGGCCGCGCTTCAGGCCAGGGACCAGATTGATTTGGCCGTTGTCGCCGAAATCGCCACAAGTCTTCCCAGTCGCCGCGTCGAGCGCAATCAGCCGCGCATCGATTGGCGCAACGAAGATCCGCCGCCGGCACGGATCGCTTGCCTTGCGAGTGGGATCGACCCAGGTGGAGACGCCGCGGCTGGCGAAATCACCGTAGTTGCCTTGCAGGTCTACCTTCGCGTCGTATGACCAGAGCTTCGTTCCATGCTCGGGATCGAGAGCGATCACCTGGCCAAAGGGGGTCGAAAGATAAAGCGTCTCATCGACGAATAGCGGAGTAGCTTCGTGCGCGGGCTGTTTGTGGACTTTCTTCGGGTCGAACATATCTCCTGTGCGGAACGTCCATGCCGCTTGGAGCTTGTTCACATTGTCGCGATTGATTTGCTTAAGAGGAGAGAACTTGGTCCCACCCGGATCCCGGCCATAAGCAGGCCAATCGTTGTCGCTGGTTTGGGCGGCAAGCGCCCCGCCAACCAGAAATAGCAGGAACCTGCCAAAGGCCATTTAGTAATTGAACACGAACTGTTTGCTCGTGAGCAAGGCCCACGCCATATCTTCAAAAGCTTCGCGACGACCTTCGGCGGGCGCTTTGGCCAGTGCATCGGCGATCGTCTGCTTTTCCGCGGCGGTGGGATAGCGGCTGTACGCGGAGAGGAAGAGCGTCTCGACAGGCTCCTCCTGCATCGCGCTCAGCTTCTTGTTCAGCGTGTCTCCATTGATCACATGAAGCGCCTGCGCAATGCTGGGTTCCACCGAACGCTCGGCCGCGTCGCACAGAACGCGCGGCGGGCGTCCGAATGAATTCAGGAACTCGGACTTTACCTGCGTATCGGGCAACTGCATCGCGCGAAATCCGGCGGGATAGTTCATGAAAGCCGTCGGAACTCCGGTAACCTGCGACATCGCGTCCAGAAGCACTTCCGCGGGCAGCCGCTTCACAATGTACTTCGAAAAGAAACGGTTGTCGTTCTGATTGGTCGCGTTTGCGTCCGAGGATAGCTGGTAGACGCCCGAATTCATGATCGTGCGGATCAGGTACTTGATGTCGTATCCGTGCGCTACAAAATCCTTGGACAGTGCATCCAGAAGCTCCTCATTGGATGCCGGATTTGTCGCGCGCAGATCGTCGATCGGATCGACAATGCCCTTGCCCATGAAGTTGCCCCATACGCGGTTCACAATGGAACGTGAGAACATTGTGTTCTTCGAACTAGTGAGCCACTGCGCGAAGGGGACACGCCGGTCGTCCGTGGAATCGAGCGCGATTGAATTTCCGTCGAGCGGCGTGGGCGCGAGCGGCTTCAACAGGCGCGGATGATTGATATCTCCCGTAACTTTGGGGAAGACGACCAGGTCGCCCTGCTCCGATCCGTTCTTGAGCCCGACGCGCGAGAACAGGTTCGCCATCTGGTAATACTGCGTCTGCGTCCACTTCTCCAGCGGATGGTTGTGGCAGCGCGCGCAGGTGAGCCGCTGGCCCATGAAGGCGAGCGTCACGTTTTCGGTCAGGTCGATGGGGTCCTTGTGCAGAACATAGTAATTGAGCGCGCCGTTCTGCAGCGTTTCGCCCGACCCAGTGAAGATCTCGCGCGTAAACTGATCCCAGGGCTTATCCTGGGCAACGCTGGCGCGAATCCACTTATAGAACGACCACATGGACGTCCGGGAGAGCTTGCGGCTAGACACCAACAGCAGGTCGGACCATTTGTACGACCAGTAATCGACGTATTCATCGCGCGCGAGCAGTGAATCGATCAGCGTCGTGCGCTTGGCCGGATCCTTGTCGGCAAGGAAGGCGGTCGCCTCCTCGGCTTTGGGGAGGACGCCGATGGAATCCAGATACGCGCGGCGAAAGAAGGTTGCATCATCCGCGGGCGAGGAGGGTGCGAGATGCAGCTTTCGCCACTTAGTCAGAACCAGATCGTCGATGTAATTGCGGCGCTCAAATGTCGTGTAAACCTTCGGGTCAACCGGCGTCTGGTAGGGAACGCTCAAGCGCGAATAAAGAACACGGCTGGCGTAGTAAAGCGTAATCGCCGCTTCGCCGGAACCGGTCATCGTGACGTGACCCGAATCGTCCACGGTGGCCACGCCTTCGTCGCTCGATGAGAATTTGACCCATCGTGTGACGTCCTGGGTCTGTCCATCGGAGTAACGGGCTCGCACCACGATCTGCTGAGTCGCCGATGGCTTCAGCGTAGCCGCTGACGGGTAAACTTCCAGCCCAGTTACCTGTGCATCGGTCGGCGAGGGCGGCGGAGCACCGGACGCGATCCATTCCGCGATCACGCGGTATTCGAGAGAGTCCGTTTCGAAGCGCTTGCCCCCGCCGTGCGGAACGGCCATCGTGGGCTTCAAAAGCATCAGGCTATGCGAGGGCTGCGGGAGAGAGACGCGCCGCCCCGAGGACTGCCGCGTGAGCGTGTCGTAATCGACGTCGGGGTCGTAGCCGCGCAGGGTAAGCTTGAAACCGTTCTTGCCTGCCAGTGCGCCGTGGCACGCGCCCTGGTTGCATCCCGCCTTCGTCAGGACGGGAATCACGTGGTTGCGAAAGCTCCACGTAAAAGCCGCGTGAGAGTTCTGCACGGTAATGCCGGCGGTCGCGGTATGGCCTGACGCGACAGCCGTCACGGTGGCGTGTCCATCGGAAACCGGGCGAAGCTGCCCGCTCGCGTCCACCGTTACAACGGCGGGATTCGAAGACTTCCAGGTCGCAGCCCGAGTGAGATCTTCCTGATGCTGATCGACGTTGGCTTCGACCAAAAGTTGCTGGCGAGCTTCCGGTCCTGAAAGCGTAACGGCGCGAGGAAGGATCTCTAACGCGGGCGCGGCGGCCAGCAGAGCGGGGACCAACAACGCGAACAGCGGTCTCATGTAAAGATTTTCAGCGGTTCCGTGCCGCGTTCCACGAGTGGGATCGGTCGCCCTTGCCCGCCCGGCAGTTCGAGTTCGAGCGGAATGCCGAGCGCGCTATAGATGGTGGCTGCAACCTGGCTGGGGTTCACGGGCGTATCCCTCGGCGCGCCGCCGATTTCGTCGGATGCGCCGATCACCTGTCCGCCCTTCACGCCGCCGCCCGCCATCATCATGGTCCAGCATTGCGGCCAGTGATCGCGGCCGCCGGCCGGGTTTACCTTCGGCGTGCGTCCAAACTCGCCGGTCGAGACTACGAGCGTGCTTGTGAGGAGGCCGCGATCGTGCAAATCCTGCAACAGGGCGCTGTAGGCCATGTCATACATAGGACCCACCAGATCGCGGTAGCAGCTAATGGGACTGAACGGCTTCGATCCATGGATGTCCCAAGTGATTTCGTCGAAGACCGTTTCGAACATGTTCACGGTGACGAAGCGAACCCCCGCCTCAATCATCCGGCGCGCCAGGAGGCAACTCTGCCCAAAGCGATTTCGACCGTAGCGATCGCGAACGCTGTCCGGCTCCTTCGCGAGGTCGAAGGCATCACGCGCCTTTTGCGAAGACATTAAGGTATACGCCTGATGAAAGGTGGTATCCAGCAACCGCGCGTCCTGGGACGTTTCAAAGCGGCTGATGGTTTGATCCACCATCTCGCGCCAGTCCCTGCGCCGGTCCACGCGCATCGCGGTCAGGTAATCCGGCGGCAGCATGTCAGGGACTTTGAAGTTCGGCGTGGACGGGTCCGCATTGAGCACGAACGGGTCGAAGGTCTTGCCCAGAAATCCCGCGGTCTGGCCGTGCGGCATGTTCCCGCCAGTGTTGCCGATGGGGCGGGGCATCAGCACATGTGCCGGCACGTCGCCCTTGGGACCTTTCAACTTCGAAAGCACGCAGCCGACGTGCGGATACTCTACTCCGCCGGTGAACAGGCGGCCCGTCTGCATCATCTGGTGGCCAGTGTCGTGGACCGCCGCGGCCGTGTGATAACAGCTGCGGATGAGCGCATACTTTTCCGCGTGTTTAGCCATGCGCGGGAAGTTTTCGCAGATTTCAATGCCGGGGACGTTGGTTTTGATGGGCTTATAGGGCCCGCGTATTTCCGCGGGGGCGTCGGGCTTCATGTCCCAGCAATCAAGTTGGGAAGGGCCGCCCACCAGGAAGAGGAAGATACAGTTCGTATCTTTTTTTTCGGGAGCGGTGGCGCCAAGAGCCTGCAGGCCGAGCATATCGGCCAGACCTAGGCCCATAGCGGCAAGACTGCCGGCATGCAGGAAATCGCGCCGGCGGAGGCCGTCGCAGAACTCAGCGGGTTTGTCGGCATCCAGGCGGAACATAGCTCGGCTGTTGGGATTTTATCAGAACGCGCGGGCGGTGCAGCGGTCTTGGTGTAATTTGTTCGATTTCTAACAATCACGTGCTACACTTGCACGTCCCCAAATGGC
>JAOAPQ010000304.1 GCA_025462965.1 Bryobacterales bacterium | reverse complement strand
GCAATGATCGGATTCACATACGCGTAAGTAGCCACCTGCGTGGGCGGGCAATGCCCCAGCAGCCAGATGTAGCACGTAAAACCGACCAGCGACCCGATCAACGTCAGAAACACCATCGCGAGGAACGATTGCGAAGAGATCGATTCGACCGACCAGCCCGCTCCCTGGCCTGTCACCATGCCAAGCAGAATCAGCAAGCCGCCGCCGCATAACATCTGCATCCCGGCGCTGAGAATCACGGAAGAAGGCAGTGGCATCTTCTTCGTCAGCACCGTACCGGCCGCCCAGGAGAAAGCGCCCACCAGTACAACCAATCCGCTCAAAGTGCCGAAATGGCTGCCGGCGAGCACTTCCGGATGAACCACCAGCAGCGCGATACCCGCGAACCCCACCAGAAGACTCACCATCACGCGAGCGCCCGGCCGCGTCTTGGAACGGCCTGCGATCTCCAATATCGCCGTCCACATGGAGATTGACGACATCAGCAGCGCCGCTACACCCGATGGCACGTGCTTGGCCGCCCAGCTGACTCCGCCGTGGCAGATGACGAAGAACAGCGTACCCATTGCCGCGGCGGAGAGCCACGTCCGCCATGTGAGTTGTTCCCGGTTGCGAAGTCGCGCGAAAACGAACAGCGCCAGGCCCGCGAGAAAAAAGCGCGTACCCGAAACGAAAAAAGGCGGAATCGTCACCACGGCATAACGGGTGGCGAGGAAAGTAGAGCCCCAGATTATATAGATAGCCGCGAACGCCAGCGCGATCTTCACGCGCACACTCAGGGGCGATGTAGTTGCTGAGAAACCTACTTCCGGAACAGTCCTGCTGACAGAGTCCATTTACCTTAGGGGTGGGTTACGGACTGGGTAACCGGAGAGTGGATTTTAGGCTACTGAGTACTGGTCGACGTGGTTGTGGAAGTAGAGATCGAGCGCCAGCTTGTTCTTGCTCGAAAGCGTGCTGCCCATCTCCTCCATCTCGGATTTGGAGAGCGGCTTAAATGCCTTCACCATGCGGCAGTTCTCTTCGATCATGCTCAGCTTCGGCATGCCGATCACCACCATCGAAACCGGAAGAGTAAGCGTGTAAGCCAGCAGTTTTTCGGGGGGCGCCTGGCCCACCAGTCCGTCCGCCGCGAAAATCTTCATCCCGATCACGCCCATCTTCTTCTTGAGCGCGACAGGCAACGCCACCGATTCGAAACTCATCTTCATCGCCGGGTTGATCACCATGCCGCCGGTGCCGCCCTTCATCCCGACCTGCGCGCCATTCAACGCCATCTGCGTGATGTCGAAATCGTTGCGCTCCAGAGCCGTGCGGAGGACCGTCGGATCGGTATGGCTCGTGATGCCGATAAATCGCGTCACTTTCTCGTCGCGCAGCTTGTAGAGCCGCTTGAGAATGCCATCCGGCGCCTCGATCGCTTTCAGATCGTCTTCACTCGTCAGCGAATGGATATGGATGTTGTCCAGATGATCGGTCTGCAGGCGCTTCAAACTGCCCTCGATGCGGCGCGCGGCTTCATCGCCGTTGCGGTCCGCGATCTTGGTCGTGAGAAAGACGCTCTTGCGCCGCGTCGCCATGACGGTTCCGATGCGACGCTCGCTCGTGCCGCTCCCGTACCCGTACGCCGTGTCCAGATAGGTGATGCCGAGATCAAGCGCGCGATTGATGGCCTCAACGGACTTTTCATCCGTGTCGTACGACAGAAATCGGCTTCCGCCGCCAAAGGCCAGAATCGAAACGCGAGCTCCGGTGCGGCCAAGAATGCGCGTGGGAAGTGGAGTGACGGGATCGGACTCGTTAGCTGCGCCGGCCGCTGTGGACGCTGCCAAAGTGCCGAGAGCCGCGGTTTCCATGAAACGGCGACGGGAGATGCTCATCTGGAACCTCCTAAGAATGCCCCAGCTTAGCACGACTCCAGTGTGCTATTTGGAATCGATGATGAAGGTAGGCGTTAACCCGGCCGAGCTCGAAAAAGCAGTCGCGTTCGCCGCGCTCACATAACTCGAGCAGCCCGAGACTTTGCCCAGAAACACTTGCGGATGTACATCCACCTGCATTTCCTTAAATTCCAGATGACCATAGTTCAGCATCGGGAACAGGAAACGAGCCGTTTCCACGCGCTCCTGCACCACGTAAGGCGAGCGCTGCGCCGTTCGCACGGCACGCTCCCAAGCGGTCTGGTCGAGCTCCGAACCGTAAAAGCTCGCGCCGTCGCCGTTATCGTCATTCGGCTTCAAAACCAGCTTTTCGCGCTGTTCGTGGATGAAATCCAGGAGCTTGATCGTATCGCCGTTGTAGGTCGTGTTCCCAGCCTTGACCAGCCGCGTCCACGGCACATGCTCACGAATCGCCTTGCGCTCGGCCATTGTGAACTTGGCCGTCAGGCTCTCGTCCGTCAGCAGGCCGAACATCGCACGCTTCTGCGCCAATTCGGAGCGGAAGCTGTTCACCATACACACGTTGTGGTCGCGATAGGCGCCCACAAGGGGATGCGAGAGATCGAACTTGACCAGGAATTCCTGCACGCTGATCCGCCGGTAAATGAGATTGATCTCGAAGTTGCCGGCCTTCAGTACGCCATTGCGATATTCCAGTTGTTCGGGCGTAACGATCTCGGAAGGGAAGCCTTCCTTGCGGAACATATCGCGGAACAATTCGAACTCGCTCGATCCGGATGGGTTCCGAAACTCCAGAATTGCTATGTTCGGCCTGTCCGTGCCGCCAAACTGCTTGTAAGCTTTCAGCAGCGCCGCCAGGAACGGGCGCTTGCCGCCTACCCGAGTCAGGTTATACTTGCGGCGGAATTCCTTCACCGGCGGGCAATCGTAAAAAATGTCCGAAAGCCCCTCCGAATACGCAACTCCGGTCGGCGAATCAGGGTTGTATTGCGTGACGTGGAGTGAGCCGTTGTTAATCTGGAGATCCAGCTTGCTCGAAACTTCGGGAACGTCATACCCGGGATCGATCGCCGCCAGCATCTTCTCGGCCGGCAGCAGCTGCATACGCGCAAGAAGCGCCGGTGAAGCAAGCGCCATCTTCTGCATGCGGTCGATGGCCGACATCAGCGCTTCACCCGCCTTTACCAGCGTGTCATACTGTTTTTGAGTTACGAAATTCGGTCGAAGGAACGGACAAAGAAGGCGGCCGCCTCTGGAGAGATTTTCGGCCTCCATCTGTTCTTGCATGGTCTTTACCCAGGAAAGATCCCGGTAAGGCTCAGATTCGAGGATTCGGTGGTAGCGGGCGATTGCTTCGTTCAACTGAGACATACTTCGTCATCAACCATTCCAATTTTGAGTATCGCACAGGAAATGGGCGTTTGCGTGCAAGGGAAACCTAAACTTTCGCTAAACCCATGAAATAAAACGTAGTTTATATCCCACTACGAATTTTTTCCACACAGTTCAGGTAAGTTCTTCACCTACCGCCGATTGTCGATCGGCTTTCGCCGTTATTGCTTCGTTTCCCGGGCTACCCGGACTCGGGCGCCTTCCAGTTTCTTCGTAACCTTCGCGATATCTTGCGGGTCCGCATCGGCCGGCGGCGTCTTGTCCCACTCCTTTAGAGACGTCTGCCACTGCGTAATCGCTTCACGGACCTTGCCTTCCTTCAGGTACACATCTCCAAGATGATCGTGCACGGTCGGATCGTCCTTGATCAGATCCAGAGCTTTGCGAAGGTTGTCTTCCGCCTGCTCCAGCCGGTTCTGCCGATAAAGCACCCAGCCCAGGCTGTCCAGATACGCGCCATTCTGCGGATCCAGCTCCAGCGCCCGTGAAATCAGCTTGTGCGCTTCATCCAGCCGCACATCGCGATCCGCCAGCATGTACCCGAGATAATTGAGCGCTCCCGCATTATCCGGATCGCCGCTCAATACCTTCCGGAATTCCGCTTCGGCGCCTTCGAAGTTCTTCATCCGCTCGTACATCGCGCCGCGGGCGAACTGCACTCCCTGCTTCTCTTGGGTCGTCTTGGACAGCGATTCCGCCTCATCCAGCGCCTTTTGCTCCTCGCTGAACTTCTTCGCCTTCTC
Organism: Bryobacterales bacterium; assembly: GCA_025462965.1. GTDB lineage: Bacteria > Acidobacteriota > Terriglobia > Bryobacterales > Bryobacteraceae > JALYXI01. The sequence goes on along the minus strand of JAOAPQ010000304.1, from coordinate 316 downwards.
GTAAATCTGGGCGATGCTCAGCAGCATTTCCCGATCTTTTTTGCCGTTCATCTGGGCACGCAGTTCGGCGACTGCCTGGTCCGCCTTGCCCGTATCCGCCAGAACGGAGGCGTGAATCAGCGCGACATTCCGGTCCTTCGGGTATTTCTTCACAGCCGCGTCCAGTTCCTTCTGCGCGGCAGCCATGTTCTTTGAAGCTCGGTAAGTCTCCACCAGTTCGCGCAACGCCATATCGCGGATGGTTTCGTCGGCCGGCTCCAAAACCAGGACCTGATGAAACGCGGCGATGGAATCCGGATACTTCTCCGACGAACGG
>JAOAPQ010000297.1 GCA_025462965.1 Bryobacterales bacterium | reverse complement strand
CGTTCGCCTCCGTCCAGCTCACGTTGTAGACGGGAACTTCGGCGGCGTCCTCTGCGTAGCGGCCTCCGACCCAGTGATATGGAGGGGGGGTGTTCGTACTCTTCAGGAACAGTTCATACTGACGGTTGGTCACTTCATGCCGATCCAGGCGAAAGCTGCTGACGGTGACCTTGTGTGCAGGGCGGTCATCCAGCAGCACGTGGGGGCGCATGTTCGTTTTGTCATCGGAGGTCAGTTTGGTGCGGCCCATGGTGAACTCGCCGCCTGGAACAGTGACCATTTCATCGGGGCCGGAGGCGAAGACGCCCAGGCAGACCAGCGAAACCGCCAGCAACCTCATCGCTCCAGCACCCCTCATCAGACGAAAAGTTCCGCGATCTCGTCATCCGGAATGAAGTCGGTCGCGCCGAGCACGTCCACGTAGCGGTACGCGCGCTTCGACGGAGTATTGGTCATTTCTTTCCGCCAATCGATCCCAAGGGCCGAGTAGACGCTGGCGTACAAGTTCTCCGTGCGCGGCTGAATTTTGCGGAACTTCCAGCCCGTATCGACGACCTTCTCACCGGGAGCGTCCGTACCGCCGATGATGCGGCCGCCTTTCACGCCACCGCCGGCGTAGAGCGACAGGTACGCTTCGTTGTAGTGATGTCGTCCCGCAATGCCATTGAGCGGGCCCGGAACGCGGCCGAACTCAGTCGCCATCACGACCAACGTTTCATCCAGCAGCGACTTGCCGGCATCGCGCGGAGACTTCGCCGCGCTCAGATCCCGCAGCAGGTTCGCCATGGCACGGTCGAACTCCGTGCAGCGGATGTAGTGATTCGATTTCTGGGTGTGATCGAATATGGCTTTGTGGTGATCCCAGTCGGGGTGCACGATGTGGATGTAGCGCGTTCCCGCGTCTGCCTGCACCAGGTTACGCGCAAACAGGCAGGCCAGGCCAACCTGGTTGTCTCCGTAGCGAGTCTTTTCTTCGTCCGCCATCTGAAAAACCTTCGGCCATCGCGCATCGCCCAGAATCTGATAAGCGCTTTCCTGAAAACTGCGGAAGCCGGTGAAGGACCGGTCCCTGCCGGAACGCGAGGAAGACATGGCTTTGTCGAGCTCGCTAAGCAGGCGATACCGCTCCTGCAGGAGCGCCAGTGCATCGCCTTCCACTGCGGTTCCTCCGCCGCCGGTTTTTAGATTAATATCCAGAACGGAGTGCCGCGGCGGAAGAAATCCCGTGGAAAGCGCGCCGCACCCGGAGGTGTCGAGGTTGCATCCCACGTAGGTGGGGAACGTGTCGCTCTCGCGCCGTGCTTTCTCGAACTCGTATGAGACTACAGTTCCGATGGACGGGATCTCGGGGGCCTGAGCCGGATTCAGCGGACGGCCTGCCTGCGTGTAGTATTGGCCGCGAAAGTGGACGACCTCGTGGCTCTTCATCGAACGAACGATGGAGAACTTATCCATTTCCTGCGAGAGCTCGGGGAACAGGCGGTGCGAGAGATACAGATCGTTGCGGACCTGGCGGATATCGAGATCTTTCGGCGTTCCTTCGTTCTCTTTGAAATCGAACGTATCGATATGGCTAATGGCCCCCGCCAGTTCGATGACGATCGCGAACCGGGCCGTGTTCCGGGGGTTCGTCTTGCCAGCGGCACGCGCGCGAACCGGCCAAAGAGCCTGATCGGCAAACGCGCCCAGAATGCCGTAACCACCGAGCCGGAGGAGGTCCCGGCGGGCGGGGAGCAGATCGCTGATTGTTTTTCGCATGGCGATTCCTAGTAGTTAAAGATGAACTCGGGACTATTGATGAGAGCCCACTGAAGATTTTCCGCGCCGCGCTTGCGTCCGGCCGAGAGCGCCTTGAGCGCGGTTTCCATTTCGGGCCCGTTCGGCTTTCGCGATACCGTTGCCAGATACAGCTTCTCGATCAGCACGCGGTCATCGGCGTTATCGTGTAACAACTGTTCGACGCGAGTACCGTCTTTCGCCATCACCCGCTCCGTCACAATGCGCGACTGCATCAACAGCATCGCCTGCAGGGAGGACTGGGGAACTTTCTTCGGCATGTCGTCCCGATTGCTCTGTCCAAACGTCCGCAGGAAATTCCTGACGTCGGGGCTCGCCTTGCCCGGTTCCGGCATCTGCATGACCATGTCATCGGAAGCCGCTGTGGTTAATGCTTCGCCCGGCCTGGCAGTCGCCAGCACGATTGCGTCGTGGATCTCCGCTGCGGAAAGCATTCGGACGAATTTACGTGAGTAATATTGCGTGTACTCCGGCTTCCATTCACCCGGAAAGCTGGAAGAGATCTGGTACACGCTGGACTTCATGACGGTCCGGACCAAATGACGGAAGCTGTAAGAATTTGCCGCGAAGTCTTTGGCTAGCGCGTCGAGCAGTTCCGGGTTGGACGGTTGAATGGTCCATGGAGACGACGGCGGATTCTTTGGATCGAAACGGGCCAGATCGAATTCGTCCACTGGCTCCACAATCCCGAATCCCATGAACTCACCCCAGATCCGATTTGCGAATGCCCGGCCGAACTGGATATTGCCGGTGATCATGCGCGCCAGTTCGTCGCGCGGGTTCACGCCGGGGCGTGGAGCTTCGCCGGTAAGAACGAACCGGGGATTCGCGTTGCCGCCGCGCCGGGGCACTCGGACCAGACTCACGGCCTTTGCGTCGTAGCCAGCGCCTTTGTCGTCCACCGTGAACTCGGTATTTGCCTGGTAGCCGTTCTCCCAGTTCATGATCTGGCGTGTCTTACCGAAGAAGGCCGCCTGACCGAAGAAGTCCTCGCGCTTTTTCCCGGTGAGGAACAGATTTACCTTTTCCAGGTGATTCCGCCCGTCATGGCAGGAGATGCACGCCATATTGAGGCCGAGAAAAACTTTACTGTAGGTGATGGTGAACTCGTCGACGGTGTCGTTCTGCTCCACGAGGTCGTGCGCATCGGGCGCCGTGGGGTCGTCTTTTGCCTTGACGAAATCCCGCGCGAAATACATGCCCGCCGGAACCGAAAAGCTGGTCTTGCCGGCGCCGGTCA
>JAOAPQ010000278.1 GCA_025462965.1 Bryobacterales bacterium | reverse complement strand
GGCAGGGTCATCCTCACAATTTGACGACCCCGACTCGTGAGAGAAAAGGAAGAAGCATGGGCAAATTACAGGGGAAAGTTGCAGTCATTACCGGCGGCACGGAGGGCATCGGGTTTCCGCCGCATCTTCTCACGCTTTGAAAAACTCGATGTCCTCTTCCTGGCTTTCCTCTGCTTCGCGCTCATCGTCGAAGCCCTGCGGCTAGTGTGAACACGCCCCAGTTGAATTATTGGGTCTTCAGCTATTGAAGTCACGCCACAATTTCAGCGTTTGCTGAAACTTCAGCATAGGTACCGGATGTCGGTCGCGTAAAATCCCGTTCGGTTCGGGCGCACCGAGAAAGTTGCCCGAGGTTGGAGGGGAGACAAAAATCCGGAAGGCCGGAGGCCAAATGGGAAACTACGAGGTCTTGAAAAGATTCCGTTTGATTCCGAGTTTCCTGATCTTTGATTCGAGCGTCTGCCTGGGTACGCCCAGCTTCGCAGCGGCGCCCGCGCGAGCCGAGACTAGGCCTTCGGCGTCGCGCAGCGCATTTCGATCATCGCTTTCTCACGTTCTGCAAGGTCTGTGGTCAACACAGAGCCTGCAGCAACTTTTGGAGCCGCGCGCGTAAGCCAGGCTTCGTCTACAAAGAAGGTCTCCGCTTCAGAGAGAATCACCGCCCGCTCGGCGACGTTTTGCAACTCGCGGATGTTGCCTGGCCAATCATACGCGTGGAAGACTTCCATGGTCTTGGTGTCTCTATTCCGAATCTTCTTGCCCGCTTTTTGCGCGTAACGGTCGATCAGGTATCCGACCAACAACGATAGATCACCGATACGCCTGCGCAATGCCGGCAATCGAATCGGAAAAACATTGAGGCGGTAAAACAAGTCCTGACAGAACTTACCTTCCGTCACCGCTGATGTCAGGTCTCGATTGGTCGCGGCGATCACCCGTACGTCAACCGAAACTGTTTGAGTGCCGCCCACTCGTTCGAATTCCCGCTCCTGAAGAACTCGCAGCAACGCAACCTGCGTCTCTGCCGGAAGGTCGCCTACCTCATCGAGGAAGATCGTTTCCCCCGTCTGCCGATTGGAAACGGCCGAGGCCCTGCGTGGCCCCGTGAAGGAGCCTTTTTCATGTCCAAACAACTCGGACGCAATAAGCGAGGGTGGAATTGCCACGCCGTTCACCCGAATGAACGCACGGTTTGAACGCTTGGACTGGTTATGAATCGCGCGAGCAATCAGCTCCTTTCCCGTCCCAGTCTCACCTAACACCAGCACTGTGGAATCGGTAGGGGCTACCTTCGAGACTTGAACCATCACTTGACGCAATGGCTCGGAGGAACCGACTTTTCCTCGAACATGGATGAGCGGACGATGTCTTCGCGCAACGCAACGTTTTCGTTTCGTGTCCTGTCTTCGGCGCGCTTGCGATCATCGATATCGGTTCCCGTCGCATACCAGCGCACCAGTCGTCCCTGTTCGTCGCGGAACGGGTTGTAACGGATGAGGAACCAGCGATACTGACCGTCTTTCCAGCGCGCTCGTTGTTCGATTTCAAACGGCAGGCCGAGAGCCAGCGCCGCCTGGCGATCCTCGCGCAATCTCTCGAGATCTTCGGGATGGAAGATTCTGGCGCGAAAGTCCGAGGTGACTACATCTTGCATCGTGAGCCCGGTATAGTCGAGCGCCGCCTGGTTCGCGTAGAGCGGATGGCCGCTCGGGTCCTGGAGGAGAATGGTCTGCGGTATCGCATCCGTAATCCGGCGGAGTTCGCGCTCCTCCTCAAGGAGTTTCTTCTCCCCTCTTTTTGATCTTCGATGTCGGTATTGCTTCCAAACCACCTGACGAGGTTGCCTTCGCCGTCGAGCTGTGGAACGACACGTATGAGGAACCATCGGTACTCTCCGTCATATCGCCGGATGCGAGTTTCCAGTTCACCTGGTTGCGGGCATCCACCAAGGCGAGCCATTCACGTATGAGCCGTTCCAAGTCATCGGGGTGGACGACCACCTTCCAACCCCAACCCTTCCCCTGCTCCAAGGACAGGCCGGTGTATTCGGACCAGCGTTGGATCCGTCAGGCAAACTCGTCCACAAGAAAGACGGGAACCGTGTCGATTACAGTCTGGAGCCGGGGAGCCCCTTGGCCGAGCTTTTCGAGAGCGTCGATCAGTTCGTGCCTTTCGGCATTTTGGGCCAGCTCAATCATGTTCGCTCAGTCCAAGGCTGGATGTTAGGACGATTTTAGCAATTTCAAATCCAGAGCCAAAGGCACATGGCTCTCCCCTTTCCGCATCCGACCCGCGGCCAGTGGCCAATGGGTCTTTTCGAACTATTCGAATGCCGGAGTTACGGTTAGCCAAAGAGAACAAGTTTAACGGTCAGGCAAAGTGCTTCTCTGGTGTGTCTTTTTCAACCGAAAGTGCTTCGATTTATCGCAGATCATCTTTAGAATCAATACGGCAGTGCTCTCGCGGTAGAATCTGCGATTCTCAGGCTGCCGATTTTGGCCTAGCGCGCAATCGGTTGATTTTGCTATATTTGAAGGGGCCAATTGAGCGGGAGTAATTCAGTGGTAGAATGCCAGCTTCCCAAGCTGGACGTCGCGGGTTCGAACCCCGTCTCCCGCTCCAAAATCAACAACTTACAGACACCTCAAAAACACACCCTCCATAGCCCTCCATTAAGAATCAGGCGGACTTCTTTCGGGCGCGAACAGCCTTTGTGAAAACCGAGTCCTCAAGCTGCTTTGCTGCGGTCGCTCGATCCTTCATACTCGACTTGGTGTAGACATCAAGGGCTACTCCAATGCCATGCCCGCGCTGGTCTGCTGAAACCTTCGGGTCCACTTTGGCGTGATGTCCAAGGCTGGCATGTGTCCGCCGCAAAACCTGAAAGTTCACCCAGCCCAATCCGATCGGTTCCAACTTGGCTCGAATGTGATCCTCGAGTAGAGAAGACCGCCAGAGCGGTTGGCCAGTCTCACCGGCAAACACGTACGTTTTTGGATTGTGATCCACTGCCTTCTCCATCCAATCGCGGAGGAAGGAGGCAGTAGAGGGAGGAACCGCGATTTTGCGAAACAAACCGTTCTTTGGAGTTGCGAACTTCCCTCGGTACACACGCTGTCGAATCTCGATGACTGAAGCGTCCGGTCGTACGTGCTCCCTCTGTATGGCCAGAAGTTCACCGGGGCGAATGCCGGCGAAAATAGCAAGCCGGAGTATCACCTGCTCCCGGTATTCGACCGCACCCAAAGCTAGTTCAACTTGGTCTGCGGACATGGCTTGGCTCTCGCTTCGTTTGGCGGTTTTCGGAGTGTAAAGCGCCGAAGTGGGATTTACTGCGATTACTTTCTCAGAGACCGCCATCTCGAAAATCGACGACAGGTCCCAACGCAGATGATCCACCACGCTGAAGGACAGCCCGGCTGCCGCCTTGCGCTCCAAGAACTGCTGGAGCGGCGCTAACGTGAGGTCTTCCAAGCGCTGGGGGCCGAGCTCCTTTACGATGTGATGCCGGAGGCGGTTTTCCGACGTTCCGGCCGTCGATTCCTTCCACTTGCCAAGGTAGAACGGCAAGTAAACCTGTTCGAAGAACTCTGTTACTGTGGGCGGGCGGGTCGCTCCATTCGTGCGAGCGCCGCCATTGATCTCACGCATGAACTCCTGGCGCTTCTCGTCAGCCGTACCCTTGTTCATTTCTGAGGCCCAGCCGAGTGTGTGATAGCGCCGTTCGCTTTTTTCGTCGTAGTAAAGAACCACCCATACTCTCCTATCTGCATGCTTGCGAAGTTGCAAGCTGCCTTTCTGAAATCTCCTGCGTCTCATGGATTCTCCTTGTGAGGCGCAGGCGTTGATTCGGGGTGATTCGATCGTATCACTGGGCCATGCTCGTTGCGACGCCGTGCTCCTGCTCCAACAACCACTGGTCAATCACGACCCGGCGGATTAGCGCGCGGCGGCCGGCGCGGACATGCGGAATGGTTGGAACGCCGGCGACCTTTCCGGCGAGAATGTGCGACAGGTGCGACCGCGAAACGCCAAGGTAATTGGCCGCGGCCTTGAGGTCCATGATTTCTCGATTGCCGAACGCCTGATTTCCCGCGCTCATTGTGCCATCCTCCGTCTCAAAGTCATCGCATTCTCGTCGATCGTCTGCACGTCACCAGGGCAACCACCGTCCCTCAGGCAACGAATGATTATGTGTACAACGACTGCCAAATCTTTTCAAATGAAGCTGGCCTTCATTCGAGGATTCTTGGAGATCGAGGCCTTCGACGTTACAGCAATGATTCCTCTCCAGTTCTTGACCTTCTTCCTCTTCGATTGAGCCTCCGTTTGACCAGCGGCGCGATTTCAGCAATAACTGGCCATGGCTAGATCAGCGGATGTTCCTGCCATTGAGACGACGCTTCTACAACGACAACTTCCTTCTGGCGGCTGGAGCTTCTTTAGATCAGAACAAGCAAGTGTGGAAGCGACCTGTCTGGCGGGTCTTGCGCTCAGGTCCGCCGGCCATGGCAACGCGGTTTCGACGGTTCGCTTCTTGAAGAAGGCGCAGCTTTCGGACGGAGGGTGGCCGGCTTTTCAAGGAGACTCAGAGGCGGCATGGACAACGGCGCTCGCCCTCTGCGCTCTGACCATGCCGAATGAAATCTCCGAGACCAGCGATAAAGCGCTGAGTTGGCTGCTAGAATCGCGAGGCAAAGAGGGGCACTGGTTCTGGCGATGGAAATTCAAGACCGCCGATCGCAACGTACGCTTCGATCCCGACAAGTACGGCTGGCCCTGGATTTCCGGTTCTGCAAGCTGGGTTATCCCCACAGCGTTCAGTGTCATCGCGATCAAGCAATTCACGGTCTGCAATCGTTCCGACGCGTCGGAAAAACGAATTCGCCTCGGCATCGAGATGCTTCTGGATCGCACCTGCGTAGGCGGCGTGTGGAACTCCGGAAACAGCGTTGTTTACGGAGTGCCGCTGCGCCCCCATGTTGAGGCGACAGCGATCGCGCTGCTGGCTCTCCACGACGAACAGCGAACCGAAATGATTCAAAAGAGCTTGTCATGGCTGCGACAGAACGCAGCCAGCGTCGATTCTGTTTCCAGTCTTGCCTGGTGCATTCTCAGCTTGTTCGTGTACCAAGAGCCTTTTGGAGGCCTAAAGAACAGATTGGCGAGCGTCATCGGAGACGGCCGCGACATCCGGAATAATGCAACTCTCGCCACCGCGATTCTCGCGTTGAAGTGCGGCGAGATGATTCATCCGTTCGAGGTGCTGCGATGAAACTCGATCGGCGTCGATTTCTTGGCTCATCGGTAGGCGTGGCCGCGGCAGCAGGGGTGACGACCGAATGGGTTTGGCCGAAGCACACCGTCTCATTCCTGAGACCTCGTTCGTCTGTAGCGGTGCTGAACGCAGCCGAGTACTCGGAGAGCATCGAGGCGCTCCTTCTGGATGGTTTGCGGCTGTTCCGGCTGCAGGTACTGGGGCGGTCCGTTCTTCTAAAACCAAACTTGGTGGAAGACTTGCCGGGTCCCGTGAACACGAACTCGGCTCTGATTGGCGCCGCGGCGCGATGTTTCCTCCGTCTTGGCGCAGCGCGGGTTGTGATTGGCGAGGGCCCTGGACATCAGCGCGACACGGAACTCGTAGTGGAGGCGGCAGGTCTCAAGCCGCATCTCGCGGAACGGCAGATCGAGTTCGTGGATCTTAACCGCGATGAGCTCAGGAAAGTGAAGCTGAAAGCCAATTACAGCGGTCTAGGCGAGCTCTGGCTGCCGAGTGCGGTTCTCGAATCCGACTTCGTTGTTTCAATGCCCAAAGTGAAGACACATCATTGGGCGGGGGTCACGCTGAGCTTGAAAAACATGTTCGGTGTTGTGCCAGGCATGAAGTACGGCTGGCCGAAGAATCTACTGCACTGGAGCGGAATTCACGAAAGCATCCTCGACATCTGTGCGACCGTTCCGATCCACTTCGTGATCGC
>JAOAPQ010000268.1 GCA_025462965.1 Bryobacterales bacterium | reverse complement strand
CAGATAGGTTTGATGCGGCAGGTTCGGACGCGTCGCGTAATAGGGGCTGGCGGCCTCCGCGGGAATCGGCGCCTGTTCAAAGACTTCCTGGCGCAGGCCTGCGTTCAGGAAGAGCCGTCCCCCGATCTGCAACCGGTTTTCCCAGTACATGCCCTGTTGGTCGCGCCGCAGTGGAAATCTGCGCGAACTGGCGTCGGATATATAAGTATTCTTGTCTTCCTCTCGCTCGTAAGTAAAACCAAGAGCGGTGGTGTAGTAGCGCGTAACCGCGATAGTGGTGCGCTCCTCGGCTTCCGCACGGATATCTTTGTTGAAGCTGGTTCCGAACGGGCTCTGGTACGGGCTGTTGTTCAGAAAGAAACTCGCGAACACTTCCTGCCGGACGCGATCCGTCACCTCTGCCTGGTAATGCGCCAGGTAGTCCGAGAAATAGTTTCGGCTGCGGCTTATTGTGTCGATGCCGGTAAAGATATGCGCCGGATTGGAGCCATACGCGCCCGGCTCGCCTGTGTTGTTGGCGTCATAGTCGCCATGCACCGTCAGGCTCTGGCGGCGCCACTTCCTCGATAAGCTGAGAAACACGTTGGTGTTTTCGTAATCGCTATTGACCACCGGCCCGTTGAAATCCAGCCGGGAAATTGAACCCGCGATACCGAACCCGTGGAACAGGTCCGAGCCGGTGAGGCTAAAGCGCCGCTCACCCAGGCTGCCGCCCTCGGCGGTTAGATCGAACGTGGGTCCGTCTTCGGGAGAGCGAGTTATGAAGTTCACTACGCCGCTGTTCGCATAAGAACCGTAGATGGCCGATTGGGGGCCGCGCGCGATCTCGATACGGTCCAGAAAATCAGTCGGCATGTGCGCGAAGTCAAAGAGCCCTCCGTAATAGAAGCTGTTCACCGGCGCGCCATCCAGCAGCACCAGATTAAACTTCGAATCGCCGCCGCGAATGGAGACGGCGGTGAGTGCTCCGCGCTGGCCACCCTGCTGGACCACTATGCCGGGCAGGTAACGCAGAAGGTCGACAGCCTGCGCTTCATTCCGGCGGCGGATCTCCTCGCCCGAAACTACACTGACGCTGGACCCTTGCCGGCTGGCGGGTACTTCGATCATCGACCCCGCGACGCCGATCGAATCGGACTGAGCGGCGATCGCGAGCGTTACCTCCACAGGTGCATTAACCGGGAGCGCGATGGACTTCGTTTCAAAGCCGTCCGCGGTCACTTTCAACTCGGCGCCGGCCTGAGACTCAACCTCGAGGTCGAAATGCCCGGCGCGATCGGTCAGGCGTTGAGCGATCACGCCGACGGACCCGACGGCGACAACTTGCGCGCCGGGGATGGGCGCTCCCGAGGGATCTGTTACTGTGCCTTGTATGTTAGCGGCGAGCGCGGCTGGAACCGCCGCGAGCAGGCAAAAGGAAAGCGCCAAAACAGCGCGCGTGGGGACACCTAGTATCTTCATGTTTTTGGACAGCCCTCCGCTGTCTATGAACAACAGGTTCCGCTAGCCGGTCTCCTGACTTGCGCCTCAACGGGGCCGGTCCACCTTCCCATCCTTTCAGACAGTGGCTTAAAGCGACCGATCCCTCCGCGCTTACAGTGGCGGGGCCGTGCTGGAGTTTCACCAGCTTCCCAAGTGCTTAACTAGCAGACAACTAAACTCCTGAAGAATAGCGGGTGGCTGCTGTGTTGTCAAAGTCCGGCACGTACGGAAAAGCCCAAAGTAAAGCGGGTCACGGCTGGCAAAGTGCTCGTGGATGCAACACCATGAAAGATGCTCCTGGCGTTGCGACGATCCTAGTGGTCGATGATGAGCCGGAAGTCCGGAAACTGGTGGGCGCTATGTTATCCCGCGAGGGCTATAAGGTGCTGGTTTCAGACTCCGGCGATACAGCCGTCAGGACTTTCGTGAAGCATGGAGCCCCCGTGGACCTGTTGCTGACGGATGTAGTTTCCCCCGGCATGAGCGGTCCAGTGCTGGCGGATCAACTCATCGAATTACAGCCGAATCTCCGTGTGCTCTTCATGTCCGGTTTCGATGGCACCCAAGTGGTGCAGAAGTACGTTCGGGAGAAGGGTTTTTCGCTGCTGACCAAGCCTTTTACGATGGATCAACTGCGGGCAAAGGTGCGCGAAACGCTGGGCGGTTCCGCTGTGGCCGCGGTGTAGCCGCTATTTTTTCCAGTGGTCCCGCCACGCCTTGCTGAGGGTTTCTCCACCGCGGACTGCGACTGTTTGTTCGACGCGTTTCCGAATCGCCGTATCCCCGTCATAGATCGCAAGTGCCTGCACGGCGGCCGCGGCCGTTCGACCGGGCGCCTCTTCCACTTGACGCAACAGGAACTCGATGGCCTGGTCCTGCCGCAAGAGCGCCATCGCCCATAAGATCGCGGTCCGGGAGTTTCGCGCGAAAGCCGCGGCGAGCAGCGGGAAAGCTTCCGCCAGATGCGATTCTCCGAGCGCCAGCGCGGCCGCTTCCGCGACCTCACCATTTGCGTGCTCCAGGAACTCCGCTACAAACGGAAGCGCCCGCACGCGCGGTCCCAAACGCAGAAGACCGGAGAAGCACTCGCCCGTCACTTCGGATCGCTTATCGCCGATACGCGCCTTGTGCCGCAGCACGAGTTCGGCTTCGGGCCGGCCGGATTCCGCGAGCGCGCGCACGGCGCCGGAACGAGCCTCAGACCAATCGTCCAAAAGAAGATCCACCGCGTGCAGGAGAGCTTCGGGATAGGCCATCCGCACAAGACCGATCGCGCTGATTGCACGGAGCGGCGCGGCGGCATCGACGGGCGGCCCGTACGAGGCTTCCATTTGCACGTGGCGAATCCCCGCGCAATAGACCTCGGCGACCGCCGCATCGCGTTTAGCGAAGGCGGTCGTAATATTGATCAGCGCCTGGCAGCCTTTATCCAGCTTCGCCGGGTCTTTCATCAACCGGCGGAATGCTTCCACCAGCTCCGCGGTCAGGTCTCCCCCTTCCATCTCCGCTGCCATTTTGGCCGCGCGGGCCACCACGGCGGCACTCTTGTTGCGGAGGAACGGCGCGAGATCCGACGGGTTCCGCACTTGGCGTAGAGCGTGGAGCGCCTGCTCGGTGGGATCGGGCTTGCGCATCACATGACTCGCTCTTCGGTGTAACCGGCCGCGCGCATAGCGGCGATCAGTTCCACCACATGCTCGCGTCCACGCGTTTCGAGGGTGATATCGACCAGAGTGTCGCCCAGGTGGACGCCGAAGTATGCGCGGTCGTGCGTCATTTGCACAATGTTGGCCCGCTGGGAGGCGATGATGCGGGTAAGTCCCTGCAGCGCTCCCGGATGATCTGGAATGCTAATGCGCAGCCGCACCAGGCGACCATCTTTCACCAGCCCGCGCTCGATGATGCGCGAGAGCAGCGTTACATCGATGTTCCCGCCGCACACCATGACCACTGTTCGCTTTCCCTGGAGCGAAGTCTTGTGCTGGAGCATAGCCGCCATCGCCGCGGCGCCCGCCCCTTCGGCCAACGTCTTCTCACGCTCCAGCAACACCAGAATCGCATTGGCGATCTCCTCCTCTTCCACAGTTACGATCTCGTCCACGTACTTCGACACGAGCGGAAGAGTGCGGTCCCCCGCCCTGCGCACCGCAATGCCATCGGCGATGGTGGTTGCCGGCGGGAGCGTCACCGGCTTACCCTGGGCGAGAGCGACCGTCATGGAGGGGATGCTTTCCGTCTCGACGCCGACGATGCGCACGGAGGGATTGTTCTCCTTCACCGCGCACGCGATGCCTCCGATCAATCCGCCGCCACCGATGGGCACTACGACCGCTTCGAGATCGGGACACTGCTCGAGGAGTTCGAGCCCGATTGTGCCCTGGCCCGCAATCACCGCGTCGTCATCGAACGCGTGCAGCAGCGTCAGCCCTTCGGCCTCGGAGCGGCGAAGCGCCTCCTGGTAGGCTTCGTCGTAGTTGTCTCCCTGCAGCACCACCTCGCCGCCGTACCCCTTGGTTGCGCCAACCTTGACGATGGGCGTGGCAACGGGCATTACGATTACCGAGCGGATGCCCCGGCGCGCGGCATGGTAAGCCACGGCCTGTGCATGGTTACCGGCCGAGGCGGCGATCACGCCTCGCAACTGCTCGTCAGGAGTCAGGGCCATGATGCGGTTGAGTGCGCCATGCTCTTTAAACGAACCGGTCATCTGCAGATTCTCAAGTTTTAGATAAATATCATTCCCGGTAAGTTGGGAGAAAGTCTCGGAATGTGAGCACGGCGAGAGATAAATGGCATCGCGAATGCGAGCTCTTGCTTCCTCTATATCGCGCAGATGAACCATTACATGAAAGAATACAGCGCGGCGGCTTTAGTACGCCGCTGTACACTGAGAGTAACTCTCGCTTGATGTCCCGAAACTCTTCCGGCTTGCTGTTGTGCGCGGCGCTTATTCTCGCCGGCTGCGAGCCCTCTACCCCGCGTTCGCCGGTAATCGGAGAAGCATACGCGGGGCCCGCGAGCCTGCCCCTACGCAAGGAAATTGCGCCGAAATCGGCGCAGGTCGGGGTGGTGCATTATCCCGAAAAGCTGCAGATTATCCAGCAACACCGGCATTTCGTCAAAGTTCGGACCAAGAAAGGCGTTGAGGGCTGGACAGACGAACGCCTGCTTTTGGATGCGGCGGCCTACGAGGCGATCAAGCAGCTCTCCGCCGATTCCAAGAACTATCCTTCGCAAGGCCAGGCCACCACTTACGACGTTCTGAACGTCCACACGGAACCGCAGCGGCAATCGCCCAGTTATATGCAGATTCAGCCGAACGAGCGAGTGGATGTGATCGCGCATCGGCTGGTGTCGAAAACGGCGCCGCAACGCAAATCGCGGATGGTGACCCAGCAGCGAGTGGAGCCTCGCCGGAAGAAGAAAGAGAAGAAGGCTGCGAAGATTCCGCTGCCGCCCGCTCCGGCGCCACCCAAGCCTCCCGCGGATTGGATGCAGCTATCGAAGGATCGCGATCCCGAACCGGAACCGAAGCAGGAGAAGGGACCCGAACCGGAGCCGGCCGTGCCCGACGATTGGACGCTCATCCGCAATAAGTCGGGCGAGAGCGGATGGGTGCTCACGCGGCGCATCTTCATGGCGATCCCGGACGAGGTGGCGCAATATGCCGAAGGGAAGCGAATCACGTCGTACTTCTCACTCGGGAAGATACAAGACGAGGAGAACAGCAAGGACATCTGGCTGTGGACCACGATCGACGGCGGCGTTCACCCTTACGACTACGACGGCTTCCGTGTTTTCGTCTGGAGCTTGCGCCACCACCGGTATGAAACCGCGTATATCCAGCGACGCGTGATCGGGTACTACCCGGTGCGGGCGAGCAGTGGAACTTTCTCAGTCTTGCTGGAGAAAGAGGACGGGAAACGCTACCGCCAGACCTTCTCCATGGAAGGCAATCGAGTGAAATTCAGCGGGGAGCAGGCAGAAGGTGCGCCTGCTACGCCACAACCGGGCCAGCCAGCACGCTAACGCTTTCGGCGGGTTTGTCACCGCCGTTCTGGCGTGACATGCGGCCCACACCGGTGTAATCGAGACCGGCACGGCGGGCATTTTCCGGATCGAACAGGTTGCGGCCGTCCACCAGCACCGGATGAGCCATGCGCCGTGCGAGCTCGGACAGGTCCAGGTTTTTGAACTCCGGCCATTCCGTGACCAGAACCAGCGCGTCCGCCCGGTTGGCGACGGCGAGGGCGTCCGGACAGTATGTCACCCGCAGGTTCGGGTTTTGCTCCTGGCAGGCCTTCATCGCGACAGGATCGTAAACGCGGACGCGGGCGCCCATTTGCAAGAGCTTCTCCGCAATCTGCAGGCTCGGGGCGTCGCGCAAATCGTCGGTATTCGGTTTAAATGCCAGACCCAACAACCCGATGGTGCGACCTTTCAGGATGTAAAGTTTCTCCTGGAGCTTCTGGATGACCAAGTGCCGCTGCAGGCGGTTCACCACGAGCGATGCTTCCAGCAATCGCGCCTGGTAGCCGTACTCGGCCGCGATATGGAGCAGGCTCTGGATGTCCTTGCCGAAACAGCTGCCGCCCCAGCCGATGCCCGCGTTCAGGAAGCTCAAACCAATACGCGAATCGAAGCCGATTCCAGCCATTACCTCGAGGGCGTCGGCGCCCACCTTTTCACAGATGTTCGCCATCTCGTTCGAGAAGCCGATCTTCATCGCCAGAAAAGCGTTGGCGGCGTACTTGATCATTTCGGCGCTGGTGAGCGTGGTGGTCACAAGCGGCACCTGCTTCATGTTTGCAGGGCGGTGAAACGGAGGCGGCGGGGTGAACTCCTGCTCGATCAGCGAACGGTAGAGCTCGCGCAAGACGGAAATGGTCTGCCCATCTTCGGAACCCAATACGATGCGGTCGGGGAAAAGGGAATCCGATATCGCCGAACCTTCGCGCAGGAATTCCGGGTTGCTGGCTACGCCGAAGCGAATATCCGGACTTTCCTGGGAGTGTGCGTCGTAGATACCTTCACGGACAAGGGTCTCAACGAGATTGCCGCATCCGATGGGCACGGTCGACTTATTGACCACGACCCGGAACCGCGAACTGTCCATGGACGCGCCGATACTGCGCGCGGCGGCTTCTAAATAAGTGAGGTTAGCTTCGCCGGTAGCCTGCGGAGGCGTGCCGACGGCGATGAAAATAACATCGCTTTCCGCAACGGCAGGCGCCAGATCCGTATCGAAACGCAAGCCGCCGTTCCGCCGCGCCAGCGGGAGCAGTTCGGCCAGGTATGGTTCATAGATCGGTATGTCGCCATTGCGAAGGCGTTCGATTTTACCCGCGTCGGTGTCGACGCAGGTGACATCATGACCCAGGTAGGCCAGACACACCCCGGTAACCGTTCCGACATAGCCCGTACCAATCACTGTGACTCGCATTGGAATCAGTTTAGCGTAGGCGGATGTGAAGCAAAATACCCCTTTAGCTAAAAAGCGCCAGGTTTACGCTTTACGGGCTAATAGTGCGTCCACCGGTTTACCCGTTCGGACTCCCTCCACACTGTGGAAACCGACGCCCCTAAGCAATGCGCGATATTCCTCCAAACTGCGCTCCCTGCCTTCCGTGCAGACGAGCATATTCATCGATTGCATCTGCGCCGGCACAGGCCCGGATTTGTCGTCATTCAGGAGCTTCTCGGCCACCAGCAGGCCGCCGCCGGCCGGCAGCCGTTCGTAAACCCTGCGCGCCAGCAATTCCACTTTTTCGGGCGACCAATCGTGCAGAATACGTCCCATCGCGAACAGATCGGCTTCCGGCAACTCATCCTGGAAGAAATCTCCGGCAATACATTCGATGCGGCCGCCGGCCGGGGATTTCGCGATCTGCTCGCGCGCTACCGCCAGCACCTTCTCGAAATCGAAGACGACACCGCACAGGTTCGGGTAGCGCTCACAGGCTGCGATGTTCAGATGTCCGGTGGCGCCGCCCAGATCGGCGATTTTCCGAAAACCACTCAGATCGAAGGCTCGCACGACTTCCGGCGAGCTGAGCACGCCGAAGCCGTGCATGCCCATGATGAAGGTTCGCATCTT
>JAOAPQ010000244.1 GCA_025462965.1 Bryobacterales bacterium | reverse complement strand
ACGCGATCCTTCGTGAGCAAGTATGTGAACCTGCTGACCAAGACGAAGAGCGCGGAGCTGGGCTACGACATCGATAGTTTGTATTACGGAATTCCCAATTACAACGCCTATGTGAAAGCGGCGCTCGCGAAGCTTACTGTGGCCGACGTGAATCGCGCGATTAAGAAGCATCTGAGGGCGGACCGGGTGCAGATCGTGGCGGTGGCAAAGGATGCCGATGGGTTGCGCGCAAAGCTGCTGAACAGCGCGGCGAGTCCGATGGTTTACAACGCCGCGAAGGGGCAGGACGTAATGGCGGAGGATAAGCTCGTGGAGAAGTGGCCTTTGGGCTTGAACGCGGAGGACGTGCGCGTCGTGCCGGTTGGGGAGGTGTTTCAATAGGTACCGGTTCCATGAAGGCGGCAAATTCGACTAAATCCGAGCCCCGCTATCGCGTCCAGGTTTTGGAGCGCGTCTTTCGCATTCTGGACTTGCTCGCGAGTCACCCGGATAAGGCGACGCTGCCGAAGATCGCGGAATCCTTACGGCTGCACAAGAGTACGGCCCACCGGCTGCTGATGATTCTGGAAGCGGAGCGCTATATCGAGAGAACAGGCTCTGGGCAGTACCGGATCGGCTCCCGGGTGATGGAGCTTGGGCTCGCCGCGCTATCAAAGCTGGATCTATATGACGTAGCCGGGCCCCACCTGCGTGAACTGGTCGATGAAACCGGGGAGACCGCGCACCTTGCCGTACTGCGGGACGGAGACGTTGTCTCGCTGCTGAACGTGGACGGCCGGCAAACGCTACGCACACCCGGAGCGGTGGGTGCGAGGAGGCCGGCATACTGCACCGCAACCGGCAAGGCCTTGCTCGCCGCCGCCTCGGACGCGGAGGTCGACGCAGTCCTGAAGGCACGCGAGCTGAAGGCTTTCACGCGGAAGACAATTACTTCACCCGCGCGGTTTCGGGCCGAACTGCGCAGCACTTTGAAGCGCGGCTACTCCGTGGACGACGAGGAGTGGGAAGTCGGGCTCAGGTGTATCGGAGCTGCGGTGCGGGATAGTTCCGGCGCGGCGGTCGCGGCCATCAGCATCTCAGGCCCGGTCTTCCGCATCGATTCTAGCCGCGTCCCGGTGTTGTCGAGCGTAGTTTTGCGCGTGGCCGCGAATTTATCGCGGTCGCTTGGCTACCATCCCGCTTGACACCGCTGCCTGGTTCGTATTGAAATCTCTGTTACACGAAGTGGGAAGCCATCTCACCATGTGAGATAGCTGATTATTCCCGCCGCAGGGAATGGAGGTTTTCAGATGAGCAAGAGGGCCCGGTTCGCTACTCTTTTTTTCAACGTCGTTTTGGCCGCGGGTTCCGCGTGGTCGCAAACGGCCGGAACAGGTAACCTGGTTGGCAACGTCAAGGACACCACCGGAGCTGTGATCGCCGCTGCGAAAGTTTCCGCGGTGAATACGGAAACGGCGTTCCTCTCCGAAACGGTGACGTCCGCGGAAGGCGCATACTATGTGCCGTATCTCGCGCCGGGAACCTATCGTTTGACCATCGAGGCGGGCGGATTCAAGAAGCTCGTCCGGGACGGGATCATCATCCGGACCGGCGAATCGCCGCGCATCGACGTACAACTGGAACTCGGCGCCTTGACGGACAGCGTGACGATCTCCGGCGGCACGCCTCTTCTGGACACCGAGACGTCGACCTCGGGCCAGACACTTTCGGGCAGCGAACTGGTAAAGCTCCCGGTGTCGCAAAAGACCACGAACCGCATGCTCTGGTATTACCCGGGCGCGACCGCCACGAGCGGCTACCATGTGCTCGGCCAGCGCCAGAACGCCATCGGTTACCAGGTGGATGGAATCGAAGGCAAAGAGCCCGGCATTCAATCCTTCGGCGGCACGGACACCCAGATCTCAACCACCGTGGATGCCTTCGAAGAAGTCAAGGTGTTCACCACCGGTACGCCCGCGGAATACGGCCACTCGGCGGGGGGCATGATGTCGGTTGTCTTCAAGTCGGGCGCGAACCAGGTGCACGCTTCGCTCGAAGATCGCTACCTGGGCAAGGACATGATACATCGCTCTTACCTGGAGCAACTGACGCCGACTAACCCGTTTGCTTACCACGAGGCCACCGCGCTGGTGAGCGGCCCCGTTATCTTGCCGAAGATCTATAACGGCAAGGACCGTACGTTCTGGCTTTTCGGCTGGGAAAAGCACGTCGAAATCGGGGGGACTTCATCCGCGGTTACCACCGTTCCGACAGCCGCGATGTACAACGGCGATTTCTCATTCGGTGGACAGAGCAGCCCGAAAGTGCTGCCCATCTATAACCCGTTCACGACTACGCTGGTGAACGGCACTTACACGCGCTCGCCGTTTCCGAATAACATGGTCCCCCGGAGCCTGTTCGATCCGGCGGTCCAAAAGTTTCTGGCGATGAACCCGTTCACAACCGCGAACCAGGCCGGCATCCCGAGTGCAACCGGGCCGACGCAGGATCTGGTCATGAACCAGACCAAGGAAATTTACCGGACGCGGTGGGATGCGAAGGTGGATCACCAGTTCACGCCGAACCACCGTATTTTCGGCCGCGCGTCGGTGGCCAACCACAGAGCTCAGAAAGGCGACCAACAGGCGCAGTTTGCATGGCGCGCCATCGATCCGAATTCGGAATTGCAGCCCGTGGACGAGTACAACGGCGTTCTTTCGGACATGCTCATCTTAAGTCCCTCGATGAACAACGAGTTCCGCGCCGGGTACAACCGGAGAGCGCTCACTCAGACCGCGTTGACTGACGGCAAGAACTGGGGGCAGGCCTTCGGGATCCCGAATATCGGCTCGTCGTTCCCGAACTTCAATATCGGATATGGACTCGCTGCCTTGGGCGATTACAAGAACATCGGCGACGATATTACGATCCAGGACAACTTCACCAGGATCGAAGGACGGCACACGCTAAAGGCTGGGTACGAATTGATCCGCACGCGTTACGATGCGACCGTACTTTCGTCGCCCGGTGGCAGCTATACGTTCGGCGGAACGGAAGCGCCCTTTACACCGAACACGGGCAATACCTTCGCATCGTTCCTGCTGGGCACGGTTTCGAGCGCGACCTTCACGCAGAATCTGGGGAGCTGGCTGCCGCGCTGGTCTTCCCATCAGTTCTATCTTCAAGATGACTGGAGACCGCTCCCGAATTTGAGCGTGAACTTAGGGGTGCGCTGGTCTTATGAAACGCCGTTCCAGACCAAATATGGCCAGCAATCGCAATTCGATCCCAACGCGATAGATCCGCTGACGGGACTCAAAGGAGCAATCACCCATCCGAGCGGCGCTCTCGCACGCAGTGACTGGAACAACTTCGCGCCGCGTGTCGGGCTTTCCTGGAACTTCCGGCCGAAGTTGGTCTTCCGCGGGTCGTTCGGCATCGTTCACGAAGACATTTTCGCGGTAACGCAGAACATCATGTTCGATGAGTACGTCGCGACGGCCACAGTGCAGGCGAATCCGGGGGATCCGAACTACGCGTTCCGGCTTTCGGACGGGCCGCCGAACGCGCGGTACAACGTGCAGGCGAACGGATCGGCGCCCTTTGTCGGTTCGAATTATTCAACGCGGCCGGCCAGCTGGTGGGATCCGAACATGCGCATGCCATACGTGATGAACTGGTCCGGCGGATTGCAATACGAGTTCGCGCGGAACTGGCTTGTGGAGATGCTTTACCAGGGGCAGTCCGGCGTGGGCCTGATCAACAACTGGAATGCGAATACGATTCCATTGAACATCTCCTCCGATCCCGCCACGCTGAACACGATCTACCAGAAGACCCAGAGTTATGTTCCATACCCGCAATTTGGAGCCATTAACTTCTACTCGAATTTCAGCCACAATACTTATCACGGCGGGACCGTTCGCCTGGAACGCCGATTCACCTCAGGCCTGGCGTTCAACGCTTTTTACACGTACAGTAAGACGCTCACAGACGTGAGCTCGGAAGGGACAGCCGCGGGCGTGACCTATTACAACCGCAGCCTGGAAAAAGGGCGCGCGGATTACGATATGCGCCACCATTTCGTCAGCGTGCTCACATACGAACTTCCGTTCGGCAAAGGGCGCCGCTGGATGACAGGGGGCGGTATCGCCAACCAGGTTCTGGGCGGATGGGAGCTGGCGTGGACTCAAACTCTACAATCGGGCCAGCCGTTCACCCTGACCTACACGGGAAGCCCGAATAAGTATCTCCCCGGCAATGGTTCGGCGAGACCAAATATCGTGACGACGAACGACCAGGCGCTGGTGAATAGCTGGTCCATCGGCGCCAACCGGTTCCCCACCTCCGCGCAGAATCCTTACCTGAATTCAGCTTCTTTCGCCTATCCTGCGGCGTTCACGGCGGGAACGTTGGGACGCAACACTTTTGAGGGACCGGGAATGAACTACACGCAGCTGTCGCTGTCCAAGTGGTGGGCGGTGAAAGAGCGCTACCGATTCCAGGTGCGATTGGACGGCTACAACTTTCCGTTCAAGCAGCCCAATTTTGCCAACCCGAGCGCGATATACAATGCCAACAGCCCAGGTACGTTCGCCCGTATGACCGGCGTCCAGGGATCGTACTCTAATATTGGCGGCGGCCGGCCAAGTTACTACGTCAGCGGACGATTTCAATTTTAGGAGATTAGAGGAACCTATTCATGCACGTTACCCGACGCACCGCACTCACACTCCTTGCCGGCACGCTCGTGCGTGCGGCCGATCGCCTGCCCGCGAACAAGAACGTAAAGTGGGCTCTGGGATCGAATCTATGGAACTATTTCCCGCATGTTCAGTTCACGGATATCTTCGATGTCATGAAGGATACCGGATTCATCGGGGTACGCGTCACGCAATTCCCGAAGATCCTGCAGACCTACGACATCACGGCTGAGCAAATGAGGAAGGAAGCCGAGAAGCGCGGACTTCACATCATCACAATTTCTTTCAACGGTCCGGCGCACGACGCCGCGCAGCGCAAGGAACTTCTAGCCAGCGCGAAGACTGCGATGACATTCCTCAAGACGTTCGATGCGAATTTGCTGGTGGTATTTTCGCCCAACCGATCCAATCTGAGCGAGGCGGGCTTCAAAACGATGTGCGAAGGCTTCAATCAAATTGGAGAAGTTGCCGGCGAGATGGGCTTCCGCGCCGGACTGCACAATCACCTGGGACAGATGGTGCAAAACCAGGACGAGGTGGACCGATGCATGGCGATGACCGATCCGAAGCTGTTCTGGTTTTCGCCGGATTTAGCGCACCTGTACCTGGCCGATTGCGATCCTAAGACGAATCTGCAGAAGCATAAGAGCCGGCTGATGATGATGGATTACAAGGACGCGAAGAAAGAGGGCGCCAAGTTCCAGGACAAGATCTTCGACCTGGGCGATGGCGAGATCGATTTCCCGAGTTGCCACAAGGTGTTGAAATCCATGAACTACAAAGGCTGGATCTGTGTGGACCTGGACACGGCGCGCAAAGGGCCGCGAGTGAGTTATGAGCGGTGCGGGGCGTACGTCGTGAATAAGCTCGAACCCATTTACCTGTAAGCGGCCGGCCCGAGCCTGTGTACGACCGCCTTTTGATCGCCTTCCTGCAGACTCTATCGCTTGCTCGTTGGTATACTGGATCTGCTCTGGCCCTCTTCCGTCAGCCAGCGGGATGAGGCTCTTTACACCGTCGACTTCCAAACGCCTCAACGAGGTGACAGGATTTCTGTTGCTTGCGTTCGGGCTTCTAATCCTGCTCGGCCTGGCGTCGTACCACGCCGGAGATCCGTCCTGGGACACCGCCGCCGGTCCCGTCCATCCACAGAACCTCACCGGCGCCATTGGCGCGTACGCGGCGGACCTGCTGCTGCAGGCCTTCGGATTGGCTGCGTTCCTGTTCCCCGCCCTGGCCTTCGTGATGGGCTGGAAATGGATGCGTTCGGAAGAAATCGAAGCGCCGCTCATTAAGCTCGCCGGCTGCGTGACGCTGTTCCTGAGCGCTTGCGCGGCGGCAGCCCTGGCCCCCGAATTCCGGATCTTCGAAAAAGTGATTCCGCTTGGCGGCGCGACGGGGCTCGTCGTCGCCGATATACTGCTGAGCGCCCTGAACCCGGTGGGTGCGGTGATTGTAACGGTGACGGCGCTGATCGTGTCCATCTACCTGGTTTCGGCGTTCACGCTTTCGGCGCTGAGCGGTTGGTTCACGGTACCTCTCGGGATGTGGAACCGCTGGTTGGAACGGCAGCGCGAACGCGCTACGGACCGCCGGCTGCGGAAAATGGAAGCAGCGAAGGAGCGTATGGTGGCCGAGCAGGCGAAAACTGCCAAAACGGCCACGATGGAGAAGATCCCGCCGGCGAAAAAGAGCAAAAAGAGTCCGGCGGCAGTCGAGCCGGATGAGCCGCTGCTCGACGAACTGCCGGTGCCTGGGGAGGATGTGGACACTCCTCCTTGGGAGGAAATTCCGATCTGCCAGCTCGAGGAACCGGAGCCCGCGCCGATGCCCGCGTTTGCCGCGGCCCCCAAGACGGAGCCCGTGCACACGCATGCTATCTATCAGTTGCCCTCTACATCCTTGCTGAACGAAGCGCCGGCGCGCAGCGCGTTCGATGAGCAGGAACTGAAGAACACGGCA
>JAOAPQ010000221.1 GCA_025462965.1 Bryobacterales bacterium | reverse complement strand
GCGTTCTCCGCCCCCCAAAACTTATGTATTGACCTAACCATTCTTCTCCATTATAGTAAGGCAAGTGCCTAACCAACAGGCCTCTCAATTGAATCGCGTATTCCACGGACTGGCCGACCCCACCCGGCGGGCCGTGCTCGAGCGGCTCAGCAGTGGAGGCGCGGCTGTGAGCGAGCTGGCGGAACCGTTCAGCATGTCGCTGCCGTCGTTTCTGCAGCATCTCGATGTCCTCGAGAGTTGCGGCCTGGTCAAATCACGCAAGATGGGGCGCGTGCGAACGTACCGGCTCACGCCGCAGCCGCTAAAAGTTGCGGAAAGCTGGCTCGAAAAGCGGCGCTCCGTCTGGAATCGCCGCCTCGATCAACTGGATACTTACCTCACAGACCTTAAGGAGAAACCATGAGCACAGCAATGATTCAGACAAACTCAAAACTCGACCTGGTAATGGAACGGGTCGTCGATGTCCCCAGGGAACTCGTTTGGGCAGCATGGACCAAACCCGAACACATCAAGAAGTGGTTCACCCCCGCGCCCTGGACGACCGTTGATTGCGAGATCGATCTTCGGCCCGGGGGCATTTTTCGGACAGTCATGCGCTCGCCGGAGGGACAGGAATCTCCCCATGTGGGCTGTTATCTCGAGATCGTACCCAACGAGAAGCTGGTGTGGACCTCGGCGCTGGGCCCCGCCTATCGGCCCGCCATCAGAGCCGCTGTAACAGGTTCGTGCGACGAGCTGTATTTCACGGCAGTCATTACGCTCGAAGCGCAGGGAGCCCGGACCAAGTATACGGCCGTAGTGTTGCACGGCGATGAAGAGTCAACCAAAAAGCACGAGGCGATGGGCTTCCACGAGGGTTGGGGAGCGGCACTTGATCAACTCGTGGCACTCGCCAGGACCTTGTAGGTTGCAGTCGGGCTGCGCTCGATTGGCTCGGGCCCGGGACCTATTTTTAGGAGGTCAATCCTCAAGGTCACGGCGCCCACTCTTGAGCGATAGAACACATACGCCGTTAAAAAATTCTCAGGCGAAGCTAAAACTTTGCGGACGAAATTCTCTTATTTTAAGGTATTCTCTGGCTGGGTCCATTCAAGATGATGAGTAATTTTGAACAGAAGGTCACCCTATGCCCACCGTTAAGATTACGGACACATTAAACGCTGTTATCAATTCCGTTTCAGCCAATACCAACCCTCTTACCTCAGCCCTCGAGAAATACGTCACCACGCCCGCGGTCGCTATCGTGTTGCTCCCGGATCTGGTAAACGCGTTAGCCCAGCCCGTGATCGCCGCCGGGCAGACACCGCTTTCACTGGGCCTGAAGTTTTCTAGTAACGTGGACTTCGGCACGACGGCAAATCCGGAGTTGACCGTTTCCGCGGGCATCACCCAGAACGTCAACGTGAACGCCAAGCCCGGCGCGAAGTTGTTTCCGACGGATTTTTACGGCTCCCCAATTACAGTCAAAAACGGGGAAGGTTGGCTCTCTCTGGCCTTGAACGCAACAGTCAATCTCGGCCTGTCCGGCAGCGCAAGCGATCTCAAGTTCGGTTTCACGGGTGCCGGTGCCATCGGAACCGAATACTTCCGCAGCTTTGCAGTGGACGCGACAACGCCGACAGTGGCCGAAGCCCTTGGTGAAGTGCTTTCCGATTTCACATTACCTGCCGATATTGCCGATCTGAACGCCATGCAAACCGCCGACATCTCCACCGTATCCGGCAACGGTAGCTTCGGTATATCGGGCAGCGTGTCTGTTTCTACCTCCGGTAATCCACTTGCATCTCCGAAACTGCCGTTAGTCCATCAATCGGTCAGCGTCCAAGCCAGTGCATCCATCAATGTGAAAGCGTCGTTCCAATTATCTGGCGCCTATCAGATTCGAGCTCGCAAGCTAGCCCCGAATTCCGTGGAGTTAGGCTACTACCGCAAAAAGGGAACGCAGTGGTCAGTGTCGGTCACCGCTTCAGCCGGAGTTGGGGCGGAGTTCGGCAAAACCGACTTGCTGGCAAAACTTATCGCGGGATTAACCGGCAAGCCCGAAGCAGATGTTGCTCAATTGGTTGCCGGCGGCCTGAAGGATAGCGAAATCAAGCAGATTGAGGATGCCATAGGCGCTAGCATCGATCATAGCCTGAAGGCCTCGCTGGATCTGGAGCTTTCCAGTTCTAACACTGACGAAGCAGCGTTTCTCTACCGAATTGACACTGCGGCGCTCGATGCCCAATCATCCAGTGCTGTACATGCCGCTCTTGATGGGGACCTGTCTCCGCTCACCCTTCTGGAGGAGAATGACAACGGACAGGGCGTCATTGCAAGCGGCGTTTCGATGCTTCGCAGCAGCCTGAAAACTGTTCGTGACGGCAAGTCCAGCCTCAAGGTTAATCTCGTCGGCCTGCTGAATTTCAGTTCGATGTTCGAACTAATTCAAAATAGCGAGGTTGTCTTCGAGCCTGTTACCGGCGACCTCACGATAAACGAGACGGTGAGCGGAACGACCATCGGAGTCCTGACACTGCCCGCAGCGCAGGAGAAGCTAAGAAAAATAAAGTTCAACTCCCTTCTGGTCACAAGCGCTTATCGCGCCAGCAAATCGCTCAGCGCCATGCAGGTCACCAGTTCGGACGTTTACTTTGCTTTCAATCAGAACACCAATGAGCACACCATGTCCGACTACCTGGACGCGGTCGCCGCGGTGGGGCTCATCAACGTCGTCGGTAAGCAGGAGTTGATGTCCGGTTTCCATGGCACAGGACCATCCACCTTTTTGCTACGTGTCGAATTCGGGGATCCCGCCTGCGACGCAATGTTCGTAGATGCGCAGGGAGGACCGCGTGCCCAGCTCGAATATGAAGCGATCGGGCGCGCCCAAATGCAAGGTCTGCTCCTGCCCGGTGATCACAACGATGCCGACAAATATCGCCGCGATATCCTTGCCAGCGACGACATATGGGCCGGGTTGAAAGCGGCCGGCCAGCCCACTTTCGGTCAGGTTTTGCCTGGCCTCGCAAATGACATCGTAAGGTTGAGCGTGCTTCGCAGTGACTACACGGCAATCATGTGGTGGGCCGAGAGTATGGCCTCCACCGCTAAGAAGCTCGCCGATATTCGAATCTTCATTGGCGCTGCGGATCCGGCAACCCTACAAGGCAACAACACATTCGACTCGCTCCGAGAGGATCTACAAAACCACGTTGCTGGCGTGGTAGCAAATAGCGGCTTGCAGTTCGGATTACCCTTTGGCCTGGCCGCGCTCTATCAGGCGGCATTCCCCCTGGCTGTGCCGAACGGCATCATCGTGTCGGATTCTCTGAACAAGACGTTCGCACCAGCTATCGCTGTTGTAGCAGGCCAACGTTGATGTTCTCTTTTCATGCCTCCTTGGAGCCAGAGATACGTGGAACATTGTTGGCGCCAGTCACTAATGCTACGTGTCAGTGGTAGCAAAGCCGGAACAACCAGAACTCACTGCGAGAGGGCTTTGACGAACTCATAGAGGAACGTCTGACCCTCATAAAATGAGCGGACCAGCATGCGCTCGTCGCGGCCGTGCGCGCGGACGTCATCGCGGTCCTGAAAGAAACCCTGAACACCGTAAGTCGGAATCCCGGCGACACGAAGATACCGTCCGTCGGAGCCGCCGACCGCCATCGTAGGCACCGTGACGACGCCGGGCCACATCGTATCGGTAATACGGTTGAACGCTTTCGTGATGTCAGGCCGCAAAGGAGACGCTGGACTGGCGCCCTCGCTGACTGCGATCGTGATCTTTACCTGGTCGTCGGCGATTAGCTTCGTCAACTCGGCCACGACCCGTTCCACCGAATCGTCCGGCAGCAGGCGACAGTTGACGTTGGCAGCGGCTAGTTGCGGCAGCGCGTTGCTGGCGTGGCCGCCTTCGAGCTGCGTAGCAACGCACGTGGTTCGCATCATGGCATTCAGTGGCGCCGACGCCTCGGCGATGCGGCGCATCGCCTCACGATCGCCCTCGGCCACCGCGGCCATGTCTGCGGCCAAATTACCAGAGGCCGTCTTCGCCGCTTGCCGGAAATACTCGCGGGTGATGTCGGTCAGGTGGAAGTCGAACTGGAAGTCGGCCAGGCGGTGCAGGGCGTCTGCGAGGTGATAGATCGCATTATCCCGCACGGGGCGCGCGCTATGACCGCCTTTATTGCGAACTTCCCAACGTAGATTCACGAACTGCTTCTCGGCCAATCCCATATCGTTCTCAACGCGCTTGCCGTCTACCAACATGCCGCGGGCGCCTTCGTTGAGGGCGAACTCGGCCTCAATCAGGTTCCGATGTTTCTGCAGTAGCCAATCGACACCGTTGTAGGGTCCGCCGCCTTCCTCATCGGCCGTCAGCGCCAGGATCACATCGCGGTCAGGCTTGTAGCCCTCGCGCTTAAATCGCAGCAGAGTGGCGGCCCATACGGCGGCCTGCGCTTTATCGTCCGCGGTACCGCGCCCATAGAAGTAGCCATCTTTTTCGAGAAAGGTGAAGGGATCTACTGTCCAATCCTCGCGCCGCGCCTCAACCACGTCGATGTGGGCCAGCAGAAGGATAGGCTTGCGCGCGCCCGTGCCCCGATAGCGCACCACCACGTTGGCCTTCGTCGGGATGGCGCCGCCCACAAAAATGTCGGGTACCGGGAACCCGGCGGCTTTAAAGCGGGCCGCGACTGACTCGGCGATTGGCGTCGTGCTGCCGGTGGTGAACCCGGACTTGACCTCAATCATTTGCTTGTAGATCTCCCGCGCTAACCGTTGTTCGGCTTCAGGAGGCATGGTGTCGGCCGACCAGGCGCGCACACAAAATAACGAAACGAGCGCAAGACGCATTGCGACATTGTGGCACACGCGCGCCCGTGCCACGCTTTGACGGATAAGCAGCGATTCGGTCGAGGATTGCCGCGCATCCGGAGAACCCGGACCATAAATGGTTCCTCGCCCCAAGCCAGAAGTCTGGTTCGCGGAGATCATCTGCACGATTCGCCAACCGCGGTGGAACTGGCGCGAGGACCAAGCGTTGGCACGGCGATTGAAGAGCGCAACGCTCCGCCACAACGCCTGCATTGAGGACGTCGACTACCGGGCCGCAAGGGAAGCTTCCGCGATCTGCTTGCGCGGTTGAACCGGACTGAGGTGCTTGTGATCGACGATTGGGCCATGGCGCCGCTGTCGGAACCAGAGCGCCGAAATTTCTGGGAGATTTGCGAGGCCAGGTGCGCTCACTGATTCTCACTTCGCAGTTGCCGGTGACCCGCTGGCACAAACAGATCGGCGATCCAACCGTGGCTGATGGCATCCTCGACCGACTGGTTCACAACGCCCACCGCATCGAGATGCGCGGCGATTCAATACCTAAGAATCGCGGGAATCCGAACACATTAATATCGTGCTGGGGAAAAGTGGTGCCGGGCGGGTTGATTTCCGAGTGCGCGTTTAACCCAACCATCTGGAGCAGGCAGATCGGTAAACGCTACCGACTACTCGCGGCCTAAATCGAAGTGCCTGTTTCCGAGTGCCGACGATCCGCTCAGAGGGGCCGTAGGCGGATGCAGGGGCGTTTCGGGAATAATCCTCGTCGCGCGCGAGTCGGTTCTCGAAGGTGGCCTTTTTCCGAGTGAAACGGGGTCGACGTGCGGAAAGGCATCACCGCAGTCGAAGTACATCCATGCCGTGCAGCCTCCCTGGACCGGCAGATTCGCCTGGGTGAAGTAGAATCGTTCGAGACTCTACCCTATGCCTCTAACGCCCGGCGCGCGCCTCGGCCCTTTCGAAATCCTGGCTCAGCTCGGCGCGGGCGGCATGGGCGAAGTTTATAGGGCCCGCGACACCCGGCTCGATCGCATCGTCGCCATCAAGACCTCCAGGCAGGCCTTCACCGAGCGCTTCGAGCGCGAAGCCCGCGCCATCGCCGCCTTCAACCATCCCAATATCTGCCAACTCTATGATGTCGGCCCGGAATACCTTGTCATGGAATTCATCGATGGCAATCCGGTTGCGCCCGTCGATTCACCGCGCAAGCTGCTCGACATCGCGGTCCAGATCGCCGACGGCCTGGCTGCCGCCCACGGCGCCGGCATCGTCCATCGCGATCTCAAGCCCGAGAACATACTGTTAGCGCGCGACGGGCGCGTCCGCATACTCGATTTCGGCCTCGCCAAGCAAGCCGCCGCCGCTGCGTCCGGCAGCAGGCCTGTCGACGCGACCCGCACGGTGGCCCTCACCGACGCCGGAACCACCGTCGGCACCATCGCCTATATGAGCCCCGAGCAGGCGCGCGGGGATCCCGAGCTTACGCCGCAATCGGACCAGTTCTCTTTCGGCCTGGTTCTCTACGAA
>JAOAPQ010000168.1 GCA_025462965.1 Bryobacterales bacterium | reverse complement strand
CGCTCCTTGTGGTCGCGGAGACGGAGATTTGGCCCAACCTGTTCCGGGAGACGAAGCGCACCGGCGCGGGTATAGTCATGGTCAACGGTCGTATTTCCGATCGCACATCCGGCAGGTATTCCGCGCTACGTCTGTTCTTCGGGCCTGTCCTGCGCTACCCGGATCGAATTTTGGCACAGACGGCTGATTTGCGCGAGCGATTTCTCCGGGCGGGCGCGCCGGCGGACCGCGCTATAGTGGGCGGCAATCTGAAATACGATTCGGCCCCCGCGCCGGCTCCGGAGATTCCGTTGCTGGCAGGGGGGAAGGTATGGATTGCGGCGAGCACGTCGGCAGACGACAGAAGCGCCGAGGAAGACGCCGTCATTGAAGCTTTCCGGAAAATGCCCGGTTGGAAGCTCGTCCTAGCACCGCGTAAACCGGAGCGCTTCGAGGAAGTCGCGCGCAAGCTCGAAAACGCCGGGATTGGGTTCGTTCGGCGCTCCCGCATGGAGGACGGTTCCACGGCTAATGTCCTGCTGCTCGACACCATCGGCGAGTTGAGCGGCCTCTTCGCCGTGGCCGATGTCGTGTTCGTTGGCGGCACGCTCGTAGCCAGAGGCGGCCACAATATTCTGGAGCCGGCATATTTCGGTAAGCCGATTGTGATCGGCCCGCACATGGAAAACTTCCGGGAGATTGCCGAGGACTTTCGCGCGGCCGGTGCAGTGCGGGAGATTCGCGATAGCTCCGAGCTTGCATCTGCCGTGATTCAGGCTGCCGCGGATCGCGAAATGGGCAACCGCGCCCGGACGTGCGCGGACGCGAAGCGCGGCGCCGTGGCCATCGCCGCCGATGAGATCCGCGCGGTGTACGAGCGCTCATTGCCCCGCTACCGGCGTAGTCTCCCAGGGTGGTTGTGGCTTTGGCCGTTCGCACAAGTCTGGAAGATCGGAGGACGGCGCAGGCGCGCGAAGGATCTGCGGAACCAAAGGCGGCTCGCGACGCGCGTGATCAGCATCGGTAATATCACGGTTGGCGGAACGGGAAAAACTCCGCTTGTGGTTCGCGCCGCTCAGCATCTCCAGGAAAACGGATTTCGTCCAGGCGTGCTCACACGCGGTTACGGCCGGCGCTCGCCGCACGAATTGTTAACGCTCGCGCCGGGCGCTGAAGCGTCCGTCACGCACACCGGCGACGAGCCGCAGGTTCTGCTGCGTTCGGGCGTGGCGGCCGTGGGCATCGGCGCGGACCGTTACAAGGTGGGGCTTCTCCTGGAACAACGGTTGAACGTCGATATCATCCTTCTGGATGATGGCTTCCAGCACCTGCGGCTGGCGCGGGATCTGGATATTGTCCTCATCGACGCACTTAAACCTTTTGGCGAGTACGAACTGGTTCCGCTCGGCCGATTGCGGGAGCCGATGGAAGCCTTGGCGCGGGCTTCCGTGTTCGTGATCACGCGCGCCGACACTGTTTCGACGACGGCGGCAATCGAGGCGACGCTCAGGCAGTACAATCCACACGCGCCGATATTCCGGTCGCGAGTCGTTCCGCTGGAATGGGTTTCGGCCTTCACGGAGGAGCGCTATCCGGCCGGCGCGCTGCCGTTCGATCGCACGGTGGCCTTCTGCGGGCTGGGAAATCCGCGGTCGTTCTGGCAATCGCTCCGGGAACTCGGTATCTCAACGCTGGATAGCATCGAGTACGGCGATCACCACCAGTACACGCCGAGGGAAGTCCGGCGGTTAGGTCTGCTTGGCCGGGGGATGCGAGCGGAGGCACTGCTCACTACCGAGAAAGACCTCGTGAACCTCTGCGAGCATACCGAGCAGGTTATCGCTCCGCTTAAGCTGCTTTGGCTGCGGATCGGAGTGGAGATCGAGAACGAAAGCGAATTCCTCAAACTGCTGGCCGGATGACCACCGGAGGTCATTTCCTTTCAGCGGACATCAGATAATCCCACTCGGCCGAGCTGCGCTCGACAACCTTGGGAACGTCTCGCTCAAGGAGATAGCCTGCACTTACGAGCTTCTTCGCGGCGGCGTTGACCTTTTCCATGTAAGCCTGCTTGTCCGGATATCGCTCCTCGATAGATAGCCGCGGATCGTGACTGGCTTCGCGTTCCGCTTTCGTGCGCGGGAAGGGAAGGAATGAGCCCTGCATGCTGTAGAGCTCATCGGGCGACCCGATGGCCGCCGACCTGAGGTTCCAACCCGTGTAGGTCGCGAGCGGCACGGCGACTTCGGGCATGCGGATTCCACCGACATCGATTCCATCTCGGTCTACCTGCGGCAGCATGAGCGGGAGAGTCGTAAGCACCTTTGGCGGCTCCGCCGAGAAATCCAGATCGTACGCGCGGTGCGCGATGGCCGGCACGTTGACACCCGCGATTTTCGGGAACTGAACAGCGCCGAGCGGGACGAGATTGTCCTGGGAGACCTTTGGGTATTGGGATTGCGGCGGCTCTTTGCCGCTTTTCACCCAATCATCCATCGCAGTCAAGAGCGCGCGCAATGACCATGTATATGCGACCGGGCTGCTCGGATTCTGCGTGTCGCGTCGCGGGGGCGGGAACGCCGCCGGCCCGTGCTGTCCGCCTGCGAAGAAATAGACACGAGTCGTGTCCGGAATTTGTGCGTCCTTGCGGCCATCGAGCGATGAGTGGATCAACGCGGCCGAGCGGCCCCAGTATTCATAGGAAGAGTACGAGTAGAAGATCTTCGGTACAGTCTTTGATTTCTCTGCTTTGTCGAGAATGCCATCGGTCTTGCCAGTGGTCGGGTCGGTTTCGTCCAGGTCGGTGAACGGAAAAACATCGGTTGGATAGAGCGTGTTCAGGAACGGATGCCCGTCGCGAGAGGGCTGGCCGAAACGTTGATTGAAGCTGCCGACTCCGCCGCCCGCGACGTGCGCGAGGATGCCATCGAACACCTCGCGGTCGTTTTCATCCGCATTGAAGCCGTCATAAACGAACTTCCGAAGGAAGCGGGCGCTCTGCGAAATGCCGAAGCCGTAGGCGCGCTTGATGTATTTTGACTGATCGCCCAGGGGAAATTCACCCGAGCCGTATTTGAACATCGACACCACATCGCGGACGGCCGCGAGACCGAGGCCGATCACGACCGGATCTTTCGACGTATAGATGAACTCGTAAATCCGGCCCGGTTCGAAACCGGCAGTGCTGGTGAGGTGGTCGCCCGCGACCCTCCACTCCGCGCGGGGAATGGTGCGCCGCGGTCCGGTCACCGTGTCGCGGACGGTCAGGTCACCCGCCTGCACGACCGGATAGGTCCAGTGGTTGCGATCCGAGAGCGGCATCGACATGGTTTTGCGGTCTGGGATGAACTCCGAGCGGACCGGGCCGGTGATGGTCTTGCCATGGTCGGTGGCCACCGGCGCATATAGACGCATCACACCCGCGCGTTCGGGGACATCGAACTGCCAGCCGATCCAGACGAGGGTGTATCCCTGTTCCAAAAGGAAACCGTCCCCGAAGTCGGAGGCGGCTTTGGGATTGAGAGAGCCGGTTGCTCTATCGAGGACCCCCAGCATGCCTTTGCCGCCACGGTTTGGAATCTCCACAAAGACTGCGTGGTTGCCTTTGGCCGAGTCTCGCGGCTTCAGGATGTAAATGTCGGCGGAAAACTCAA
>JAOAPQ010000137.1 GCA_025462965.1 Bryobacterales bacterium | reverse complement strand
AGTGCTCCTTAACCTTCCAATGCACCAGACGTGGGGCCACCGCGAGGTGACTGCTCCGCAACTGCCGCAGGGCTTCTGTATATTCTTCCCTATAGCCCGCCACCGCCTGCTCCGCCATGCGGAGGAGCTGGTCGGTGGTCTTCCCGATGGCGGATACCACGATGAGAGGCTTCTGAGGCAGAGAAGAAGCGACGATGGCAGCCACCCGGCCGATCGCCTCAACCGATTCCACCGACGACCCGCCAAACTTCATCACGATCATAGAATTTGTCCGGGATCCCTTGGTCCCAGTCTGAGGGTATAGCCGCCTCCCTCAAGAACTCATAAGGAGGCGATAAGTCATCTGTAAAATCGATCGAGACCTTGAATGAAGGTGATCAAGCCGCCTCTCCGCACGGCGATGAGATGACCGCAAGTAGAAGGAGCGTAACGATTTTTCCCAAGGCGCAACTCGGATTCTCAAGAAAAGTTTCGGGGAAATTTGCGTGGTTTGTAACACTTAAGGTATCCTCAATCAAAACGAACAAATAGATTGTTGGTTTTTAGTAAGCGCGCCCTTTAGGGGTATCGGGTGGCTTGGGGATAATCATGTGCGGAATAGCGGGGTTTACGCACAGAGATCGTTCTGCCGATCGAAATCTGATCGAACGCATGACCGCATCTCTGTTTCATCGGGGGCCGGACCAACAGAGCGTCTTTCGCTCTCCGGAGATCTGTCTGGGGGCGGTTCGGCTGAGAATCGTCGATATGAACGGCGGCAGCCAGCCGCTCGTGAGCACTGACAACGCAACAGTCGTCGTCTTCAACGGCGAAATCTACAACCACGAGGAACTGCGCGATGAATTGGAATCGCTCGGTTGCCGCTTCCATTCCTCCTGCGACACTGAGGTGGTTTTGCACGCGTTCCGATGCTGGGATACCGATTGTTTCCAGCGCTTTCGGGGTATGTTCGCGGTCGGAATCTGGTCCCAGCCGGAGAAGCGGTTAATCCTGGCCCGGGACCGCATGGGAATCAAACCGCTGTACTATTACCAGCGCGGCGGCGAAATCCATTTTGGTTCAGAGTTGAAGGCCATCCTGGAGCACCCGGCTATCCCCCGCCGCCTGGATCTGGACGCTCTGCAGGACTACCTGGCGCTGAACTATGTCCCGGGACCCCGAACGCTGCTCCAAGGGATCACCAAGCTCCCGCCCGGGCACCTGCTGGAGCATCGCGCGGGCAAGTCGCGGATCGAGCGCTGGTGGAAACTGGAGTTTACGCCGCAAGCCGACATGTCGCTGGACGACGCCAAGGTGGAGCTCGATTACCTGCTGAAGGAGTCGGTCCGCGAACACATGACTGCGGACGTTCCACTCGGCATCTGGTCGAGCGGCGGTCTGGATTCATCCACGATCCTGCACTACGCGTCACAGGCGACCTCCCGGCGCTTGAAGACGTTCTCGGTCGGCTTTCAGGCGCGCTGCTGCGATGAAAGCCGGTATTTTCGCGAAATGGCCGCTCGCTACAACACCGATCACCACGAGATCGAGTTGCGGCCCGGTCCGGATCTTCTCTCCGCCGTGGAAGATTTCGCTTATTACTCGGACGAGCCCGGGGCTGACGCGGGCGCACTTCCTGTCTGGTTTCTGTCGCGAATGACGTCCCAGCACGTGACCGTCGCACTTTCGGGCGATGGCGGCGACGAGTTATTTGGCGGCTATCTCACCTACATGGCGGATAAAGCGGCTCAGCCCTTCCGTGCCATCCCCGCCAGTCTGCGGGAAGGCGCCCTCAGGGTGCTGAACTGGACGGTTCCGGTTTCCGCGAAGAAGATCAGCTTCGAATATAAGCTCAAACGCTGGATCGAGGGCTCGCTGCTGCCCCCGGACCAGTCGCATCTTTTCTGGAATGGCACGTTTTCTCCCGCCGAGCGGCAGGCGTTGACCGGCGCCCCATACAGCCCCGGCCCGAATCTCTTCCGGAATCTTCCATCGCCCGGGGAGATTGGCTTCCTGAACCGCTACATGATGCTCGACCAGCAGTACTATCTTCCAGACAATATCCTGTACAAGGTAGATCGTATGAGCATGGCGTACTCCATCGAGACCCGGCCGGCCTTTCTGGACCATCGCATCGTGGAATTCGCCGCTTCCCTTCCCGAGCACTTAAAAATTCGCGGGACCCGCCAAAAATACCTACTGAAACAGCTCATGCGCGACAAGCTGCCCGAATCCGTGCTGAGTCGCTCGAAAAAAGGCTTCGACATCCCGACTCATGAATGGTTCCGGGGTTTTCTAAAGCCCTTGTTGATGGATACTCTCACCGAAACCGCTGTTGAAAACACCGGAGTTTTCAACTTTGCTGCGACCCACGCGCTGATTCGCGATCATATGGATAGGAATCGCAATGTGGGGTACCATCTATGGGGTCTGTTGACTCTCTTTCTCTGGCTGAAAAAGTGGAACGTGGAAACCGTCCCGAGTCAGGACTCTTCTCCTGCCTTTTCGGAGCCGGTGCTGGCCGCGACGAACTGATCGTCATCCTTGCCGCGGCACTTATCTTTCTAGTTTCCATAATCAGCCCGCCGTTCCTGGTCGACGATGTCGATGCCGTCCAGGCGCAGATTGCGCACAATATGCTGCAATCCGGCGATTGGGTAACTGCCCGGCTGGATGGCATCCCCTATCTGGAAAAATCCCCGCTGAAGTATTGGCTGATGGCCGTTTCCTACATGATCTTCGGCGTCCACGACTGGGCCGCGCGGCTGCCTCTGGCGCTCTCGGCCATCCTGCTTTGCTGGGTTACCATGCGCTTCGCGCGATGGGCCATGGGGCCCGAAGCGGGCTTCTACGCAGGATTGTGCCTGGCCACATGCGTTGGCCTTTTCCTCTTCACGCGCGTTCTGATCCCGGATGTGATGCTTACATGCACCATCACCGTCGCTTTGTGGTCCTTGCTGCGAGCGCTGGATGACGACGAGCGCAGGCCCATGCTCTGGGCTATGGTGTTCTGGGTATCCATGGCGGCGGGGATTCTCCTGAAGGGCCTGATCGCAGCCGTATTTCCAGTGGGAACCGCGGCGGTTTTCCTGGGGATCACGGGCCAGCTTTGGAAGCGCGAAACATGGCGGCGCCTCCATATTCTGCCGGGCATGCTCCTGTTCCTCGCCATCGCCGCCCCCTGGCATGTACTCGCCACGCTGCGCAACCCGCCCTACTTCAACTTCACCATGCACAGCGAATCCGGCTCGTATCACGGGTTCTTCTGGTTTTACTTCTTCAACGAGCACATTCTGCGATTTCTCAATAAACGGTATCCGCGAGACTACAACACCGTGCCGCGGATCTGGTTCTGGCTCTTCCACCTGCTCTGGCTGTTTCCCTGGAGCGTCTACCTGACGTCAATCGCGAAACTGGGATTCCGCGGCGCCGACCGTGGATCGCGTGTGCGCCTGCTCGCGCTCTGCTGGATCGGCTTCGTCCTGGTGTTCTTCACGTTCTCAACCACGCAGGAATATTACTCGATGCCGTGCTATCCCGCGTTCGCCGTTCTCCTTGGCGCCGCGATGGCTTCATCGAGCGGAATGTTGAAGCCCGCTACAAGATTTATTGCGGTAGTAGCTTCGGCGCTCTGTTGCGTGTTGCTGGTGATCCTTGCGGGTACCCGCGGGCTGGCTGCCCCCGGGGATATCTCGACAGCCCTGACAAAGAATCCCGATATGTACACGCTGTCGCTCGGCCACATGACAGATCTCACCTTTCAGGCGTTTGCTTATCTGCGCGCTCCGCTCGCACTCGCGGCGGTCGCGATGCTGGTAGGCGCGGCGGGTGCGTGGGCTTTCAACGGACGACGCGCTTATCTCTCGCTCGCGTTGATGATGGTCCTGTTTTTTCAGGCGGCCAGGATTGCGCTCGGTGTCTTCGGTCCCGAACTTGGGTCGAAGCCGCTGGCGGACGCATTGCTGAGTGCGCCCGCGGGCCAGTTGATTGTGGACGATCAGTACTATACGTTTTCCTCGGTGTTCTTCTACACGTACCGGCAAGCACTGCTCCTCAACGGCCGCGTCAATAATCT
>JAOAPQ010000135.1 GCA_025462965.1 Bryobacterales bacterium | reverse complement strand
TCAAGCGGTCCTCAATCCGGTTTGGCGCGGGTCGTGCCGCCGGCCTTTCCGACTCAGTACAAAACAGAGGGTAGATACGCTCCAACGTGTTCATTGTAGAGGCCAATGCTCATGAGCGTCATGGGATGGACCACCCGCAGTCCGCTCTCTAGGCACCAGCGGAACAGATCCGAATTGCGCGTGGGGACGATGATGCCGGGTCCGCTAAAACCATCGGCCGCCGCGATCAGCGCCTGCAGATCCAGATTAGACTCGCCTACTGCGTGGCCGAAGTAGCCAAACGCGGAAGCATAACCTGTGATCCGGCTGTGCCGCTCCACGACAAGCGCTGTACCCTGACGAATTCCGTCACTCAATTCGCCCGACCGGCTGTGACCATGGACGCGCTCGCATACCCGATCAGCCGCAATGAGTTCGCTTTCCCTCGCCGCGCGCACGGCGCAGCCCTCGAAACTCTGTCTCAAAGGAGGCCCCTGCATTACCGACATCGGCTCGCGTGCATCAAAGCCTAACTTGGTGTACAGCGATAGCGACCGACTATGATAAGCGGCCTGGAGGAGCCGGACTCCAAGGAAACCACGATCCCGCGCCCGATCGATTACAGCCTGCATCAGAATCCGACCGACGCCCCGATTCTGAACCTCCGGCGCGACCGTGACCGGCCCGATACCAGGCATCGTGGAGCGCTCATCCAGGCAGTTGCTGCCAACCACTTGCCCGTCACACTCCGCGATCACGGAGAAGAAACCCGGATGAGAAAAGAGCGTCTCGAGAAGACCCACCCCGGCTTCCGGCGTCGGAAAGTCGGGGGCGAAATTATGTTGGCTGTTGATCGCGGCGAAAGCCTCGTAGCAAATGCGGCCACAAACATCGGCATCGCCCTTTGTCGCACGGCGAAGTTGGACCACCAAGGTGAGTGCTGGGCTTGACATAACTAGCTCCGGCGATTGAAATGCGGAAATCGATTATATACCTCGCCGCACGGAGCTTTTGAACAGAATTGCTCATTTCTGTTCAAACGGTTATGTTCTCACAACTGTTTCAAGGGTCGGCGGCCGATAAGTATGAAAACTACCTTTTATCGAATGTTCCGGGGCAGCTTGGCGGGGAGATTCGCGGCAATGGAAGATGCGGCGCTCGCAGACTCCACGGCCGCGTAGACAAACTTAGTTAGAAGATCACGTCAAAATCGGCCGTGTAACGCCGACGGTAGTCCCCAAAGAATGTGCCGTACTGAGGTCCCGCCACATTCGCATAAACGCTGACTGGATTAAAGTGATTCGTCAGGTTCGACCCGACCACCGAAAATCGCACCGTGTACTTCGGCGAAACCTTGAAGTCTTTCGACACGCGCGCATCTACCGAGATAAACCCCGGAAATCGGGACTGGTTGGCCGCGCCGATGTAACTCTGATAAACATCAAGCGGCGAGTAAGGGAACCCCGAGCGATACTCCACCTTCGGCATGATCTGGAACTGCCAGGGCAGCCGCACGGTTCCCCACGCCAGAAATCGATTCGGAACATCACCCGGTAAATTAGAAACCCGATCCGGCAGAATTACCGCGCCGGGATAATTCGCCAGATAGGAATTAAACTCATTCAGGTTCCCGACCGACCGGCTGTGCACATAGGAGAAATAGATTTGAGTCTCACGCCCGGCCCGAATCGCCGAAGTCAGCTCGAACTGTTTCAATCGCGAGGCGCCATTCCCGCTCAGTATGAACGCATGCTGACCTTGAGCGAAGCCCGGATTCAAGGTGATCAAACCATCCGACGAACTCTGCAAATAATTGGCGCGGACTCTCAGACGCGGGGACAGGGTCTGTTCCACCTGAAAATTCCAGTTGACGCTGTACGGAGCGAAATTACCCGGATGCTGCTTGGCATAAATCAACGGAAGGTCGGCCCGCGCCGCCTGGTCCGTCAGATTGTAGAACTGATCGGGTCCGCTCAGTATTGTGCCATCCGGAGCGTAGCGCGTAATCGTCTGAACCGGATACGACGAGAAACCATAAACGTTCAGAGGCACGCGATCATAAAATATTCCAACACCGGCCCTCACCGCCGTGTGACCGTCATGGAACGGCGTCCACGCGAGGCCGACTCGCGGGCCCACCCGAAACGTTTCCGTAATTTCCTGTTGCTCCACGCGAATGCCCGCGTCAACGGCAAGCCGTGGGTTCACGGCCCACTGATCCTGCGCGAAGAAGGCTGCCTCGACGTCCGATCGGGCAATCGGCAAGCCAGGGGTAAACCGGATCGTCTCCACCAGAGCACCGCCGGCATCCAGCAGGTTCACCGGCTGGTCCTGTATCAGGGCGTGTTCGGTCGTGCCGCCCAGTGTGCCGCCGAACTTCAAGTTGTGCGTACCCCATGCATTCCTGGTCAGCGAATAAGTCTCGCGCCACTCGACCCGCGAAGACGTGCGAGTCTGCGTGTTGAAGTAGTTCCCTTGGTTGCCGGATGGCGTCAGAGTCATG
Source organism: Bryobacterales bacterium (assembly GCA_025462965.1). Taxonomy (GTDB): domain Bacteria; phylum Acidobacteriota; class Terriglobia; order Bryobacterales; family Bryobacteraceae; genus JALYXI01. The sequence goes on along the minus strand of JAOAPQ010000135.1, from coordinate 27,894 downwards.
CCAAGATCGCCCTGCGGCCACACTCCCGCGCGGAAGGTGCTGAGCGACAGCAAGCTCTCGAGCAGCGCGGAGCCGAACGTCTTCCGATCCGTCAAGGCACCCGAATACGTTTGAAACGCGGCATTCGGAGACACGGGCTCAGGATTGAAGAAATCCATGTTCACGTAGCGGGACCGTTGATTCGCCGCATGGAACGTCCCGGTCAGCATATTTGAAGGACTCACGATGTAATCAAGCTGGGTGAATGAATTCAGGCCTTCCCGCTGCTGCTGGTTGAGGGGAAACGGCAACGTGATCACGGATGTGTTTCGAATCTCGTATTCAGCGGACTCGGTTAAATACAGCCGCTCCGGAATGATGGGCCCGCCGAAGGTAATGCGCGGAGTAGCTGATTTCAACCCCCGCATATTCCAACTCCGAAACCGGAACTCCGGCAGGGGATCGTTCAATTCGAAATTCCACTTCTCGCCCCCGCGGCGCGTCTCCACCGCGATGACATTCGACGTGAAGCCTCCGTATTCCGGCAGGAATGGGCTCGACAACACGTTAATCGATTGCACGCTGTCGATGGGGATCGTCGCGCCGAATTGGCCGGTACCCGGATCGGTGACGGTCGCTGAGTTGACCAACAGCGTGCTGCGATGTTCGCCGCCGCCCGAGAGCCGCAGGTCCCCGTTCGGCAGCCGTATGACGCCTGGGGCCAGCGGAAGTGCATCCTTGACGGTTGCCGGACGATCCGCGCTGTTCTTCAATTCATTTCGCTTCAACGTCGATGCAGGTGAGGTCGCCTGATCCACCGGCACATCGACAGCCGCCTCGACAGTCAAACTATCGCTCCGCGCGGTACGGGTGAGAATCGCGTCAATCCTGGCATCGGCGCCGGACGCTATCGTTATGGATGTCGTGAGGGTTGCGAACCCCGGATGTGAGATCGCCACCGAATACTCACCGGCCCCAAGCCCGGCAAAATGCGCCACGCCTTCCGCATCCGCCGCCTTGTTCTGTGCCGGGTATTCCTGGGTACTCACAGCCACGATCGACCCTGAAACCGGTGAGCCGTCACCGTCATGAACCGTGACAACCAGCGAATCGACCGCGGCCTGCATCGTAGCGCTTACCGAAAGTGCGCAAAACCACCACATGATCCATCTAACGGGAGACATGATCGACGGTGCAGACACGAATGTCATGATTCTGATAAGGGCATGTCAGGCCAGGTACCGCTTCCGACTCGGGGAGTACGAACCATTGGACTCCGTAACGGGCTACCAAGGTTCCATAATTCCGAAAGTGCGAGGCGCGCCACTCTTTTTGCGCCGTCACTTCCTGCTTCCACTGCCTCCCAAGCTGCGGGAACAGCGATACCGCTCCGCTGTCCTTCAATTCGTCGGCCAAGGCGCTGCGTTCGGCGATTGCGCGAAATCCGTGCAGATCCACGCCGGGATTCGTAAGGTAATCAGGATCCATCGCAAATAACGCGCCCTTCGGTGTATGCTCACGAACCCAAAAGAGAGCGGGCACCCAACCGCTGCGGTAACTCAGACCCGGCACCTCGATATGCGGACTGCTCGGAAACTCCCGCGATTGCAGGGTCCACATCGCGGCAAAAAGCGGCACGAAGAGTACACACCAACGCCACAAAGAACCCCGCAGCGCGTATTCGCCGATGAGCGCCCCGGTAAACAGAAACATTACGAGGTAGACCAGATGAAAGCAACGCATGGGTTGCAGACGCGCGAGGTTTTCAAACCGGCGGGCGCTCGCTAATACAATCGCCATGAGGGTGAACCAAACGCCGAAGGGAATCAACGCTCCGCTGAAGATCTGAAACGCCGGCTTTGACTTTGGAACGCGCATTCGGGAGAACCAGCCAAATAACACAAGTGGGGCAATTGCCCCAACCCACTCGTACCATTGCCAGCTTGAGACCAGAAAGTAAGCACGCGATTGGAGGATCTCCTTGTAGACCCCGTCGGCCGGCTGCAGTTCGAACGAAAGAGGCAATGCCAACATGGCTGCTGCGGTGCGCAGGGGCGGAAGGCTTGCCAGCGGACGAGTACGCAGTGGTGCGATCGCCATGCAAGCGAGCGCCGCCATCGCATACACGCTCATTTGCGGATGGATCACGGTCACGGCAAACACCCACAGAAACGCCAGGCGAGTCCGGTTTTGTGCGAATGCCGCGATGGCAAACAGGGTGCCGGGGGTCGACAGAGATCGCGAAGTAAGGTAGGGATCCACCAGGATCAGTGCCGTCCCGGCTACAGGTGTCGCCAGGGCGACAGCCAGAACCAAGAGGCCGGCCCAGCACGCCCACTCACTTTCGAAGCACGCGCGGAGCAATTCCCACGACGCTGCGAATAATAAAAGCAGGGAAATGACGTACCACAGAAAAATTGCCCAGTCGACCGGAAGACGAAAAAGCCTTGCTGAAAGCCCGATCAGATTTGGGAAGATCGTGAGGCTCGCATGATGTATGAAGAAGTCAGATCCAGCCGGGAACAGAGAAGGATCGGCCGCCATCTTGATCCCGGGCACGTATATCGCAGCGTCATCGATACCCAGGTGATAGCCATTGACCGCCAGCGCCATAACTGTAATCAGGAAAATTCCGAGTGCCGGCCGCCAGGCTGGAATGTGAGGCATTGCGGTTTGACTCAGCACGCGTCGGGCCCGGGCTATGAGACCTTAGACACGCAGCGGCGGAATGTGAGATACGCGGCGGCGGAATGTGGCATTCCAGGGCCACACCGTGTGCCAGGACAGCACACTGGAGCGCGCACCGCACGTGCCGCCGGCCTATTCGGGGCGGGCGCGCGCGACACGCGAGCACTCGGCTTCAATAGGTGGCTATTTGGCCGGTTCCGTGCCGAGGGAATGCCTCAATGGCACCACGGGTGCACCAGCCTGTTCCGGCAAGTCGTTATGCCGTTCATGATGTGTTGCGCCAGACCAAGCACGCTGTTGGTAGCGCTTGCCTCTGCTGCGGCACAACCAGTTACCGTGCGGTATACCGAGGGTCTGATGCACGGGTTTCTCGAGCTCCAGACCTTGGAAGGCAAGAATGTCGCATGGGGCGAAACGACCCAAGTAGCGCGCGGAAATCGAGTAACAACTCGTATGATGTTTCGCTTCACGGATGGATCAATCTATGATGAAACGACAGTCTTTTCGCAGCGCGGCACATTCCGGCTTGTAAGCGACCATCTGATTCAGAAGGGCCCCTCGTTTAAGCAATCGACGGATACAACCGTCGACGCTGGCACGGGCGACGTTACAGTTCGCTATCGAGATAAGGACGGCCGCGATAAAGTTCAAACGGAGCGGCTTGACCTTCCGCCAGATCTTGCCAACGGATTGATACTTACTCTGCTGAAGGATATCCGTCCGGATGTGCCGATAACGACCCTATCGATGGTTGCAACCACGCCAAAGCCACGCCTAGTCACTCTTGAAATAACTCCGGAAGGTGCGGACCCGTTCTCGGTCGGCAGTCTCGAAAGAAAGGCAATGCACTACGTGGTCAAAACCAAAGTGGGCGGCATTGCCGGCGCGGTTGCGCCGTTGGTAGGCAAGCAACCCCCTGACATCCACGTCTGGGTGGTTGAGGGCGGGGCCCCAGGCTTTGTCAGATTCGAGGGTCCACTGGAAGCAGAGGGCCCAATCTGGCGGATACGCATGGCACCTCCGGCCGTCTTCAAAAAAGGCAAGCTGTAACCCGGTTGCAGTGAAACCGCAATATAGGCTACATTATCTGTTTATATTGCTTCATGGGCTCTCACTTAACAATTCGCGGGATTCGGTTCAACGATTGTTACTTTAGCGAGCCGGCGCACCTTGGCAACTGGGTGCAGCCAAAATACGCCGGCCTGCTCGGGATACTGGTCAGCGATCCGAACTGGGCTCCTAAGCCCTTCCAGCCGCTCTATTTCGGGGAATTCGGCAACAACGCGCAAGTAGCCGCGTTGCCGAGCAACTACGCTTCGCTGCTCTGTGCCGCTAGCGGGAGAGCGCTTCTCGTCTGCGTGTATCCCATGCCGTTTTCCACCACCGCGGAACGGTGGGCCGTCCGCAACCAACTGGTGTGGGCGTATAATCCCTCCTGCCAGGCGGACGCAAACAAGACTTCGTCGGGCGAGCATCAGGAGCAAAGCGTGCAGATGAAGCAACTCCTCACAGCGCTTGAGCCCTCTGGCGAACAGAAAGAACCACGCCGCCGCATCGGTTTCATGCCGCATTGCGAGCCCGCCCTCTAGAACAGGCCCGCACGCCCATAAATTACGCCTGAAAGCGGAAACTGGCCGAGACGCGAGCGTAGTACTCGAGTTCACCCGCCACCGGCGGGGCGCCCGCGCCGAAGGCGAACGGAAAAGAGGATCGAAGCGCCGCGTAAGTACCATTCGAAGCCACGATGTCCTCCGAAATGGCCATGGCCTCACCGATCTGCCTTCCAGCCGCCGCCGCCAGCGTCTCGGCCTTCGCCCGCGCATCTTTTCCGGCAGCTTCCAGCGCGGCTCTTCGTGCGCTTGCTTCGTCCGCCGCCTTGAACGAGAACGGGCTCACGGCGCTGGCGCCCGCCCGCGCGACGGTATCCAGAATTTCACCCGCGCGGCCTGGCTCCCTGACGCTCATGCGTAATGTGTGCCTGGCTTGATACGAACCGAACTGAACATCCGGTTGTATCGGGAAAGCGCCCTGTCCGGTCTGTGGCGGCAGGCCGCCATAGGGGGGCAGGGCCTGCATGGCCGGAGTGTAGGCGTTGCCAATGTTAAGGGAAATTGTCTGAACGTCGGCCTGCTGCACTCCCAGGCCAACGACGGTCTGCGTCACTTGGGCCGTCTTCGTCTGATTGTCGCGGAGGGCCTGGGCCGCCGTTGCCGCAGTGGCCGTAATTTCGACCAGGAACTCCGCGCGCTCCGGGAGAACCCGGCGGACGGCTTCTCCAATGACAGTCACCCCTTCCGCCTGCGCTGGCTGATGTTGCACTTGCAATCCATGTGTTGACATCGATTTGGTGTCCTCTCTTGTCTTGTCCGATAAAGTTTCGGGGCCGGCACCGCTGGTCAACGGACCCCGCGGCATCGGCACCGGATTCGCTGGCGCTCTCTGGTATTCGGTATTCAAGCGTGCCGGAGGAGCATCCCCGGCACGCCCGCGTTGTTTGGCCGCCATCAGCCCGGGAAACCCGGTCCGGGAGGAAATCCCTGTGCCTGGAGTGCCCGCGCCGTCAGTTGGGACAGCAGAACAGGATTAGCCTGCCCCACCCAACTTTGCGGAGCGAGCGGGTAGCCGATCTGGTTGCCGTATGGAGACCCGGTCAAGGCGAAAGGCGGAATGTGCTGGCCCGCCACGCCGATGTGTGGATATTGTCCGGCCTGCGGGATAAATTGGCCCGGCTGCAACCCGAATTGCTGTCCTCCGAAGGCGCCTTGCTGAGCTGCCAATTGCTGGGCGACGAGTTGCTGAGCAGCAAGCTGCTGAGCTAGCAAAAGCAGGGGATTTTGCAACCCATTCTGAAAGCCGACTAGGCCAGGGGAGAGCCCTGGCCACTGGGGAATCGCCTGCGGTGGCACCGCGGCCGCGTACTGCGACTGTGGATTGATGCCGCCGAAGTTTGTCACCCCAGGATAGCCCTGCTGCCCCCATTGTGAACTTCCAAAGCCAGGAGACATTCCTTGGTTTGCGGACATCGGGTTCCACGCCGCTGTGGGGTTAATCGCTGAGGTTTGAAGGGCCGTATGGGGCGTATGAAACGGATTCATAGCGCCGGGATATCCCCCGAACGTGGGATACGTTTGGTATGGATCGTACGTCATCGATTGGCCTCGTCGCCGGCGTGCGTGTCGCGCGCCGGCGTTTCTTTTTGAAGAATCGCGGAGCGACGCCAACTTGCTGCGTCATCCACGCCCCGATGTTGCCATGGAATCGACGATAGAGTATGCGCCTGTTGCCGCAGCTTCCGCACTTGCGGCAAATCGTTATATCCCCTTCAAACTCCGGCGGCGGCACGCCCTATGGATGTATAATTCTTTACCTTTTCGGCCCTTGCGCTTTGCAGCCACTCCTGCATTTCGTCCTGCCGAAATCGCCATTGCCGGCCGATTTTCATAGCGGGAAGCTCGCGGCATTCAGCCCAAAGGCAGACCGCACGAGTAGAAATCCCCAGCCACTTCGCGACAGCGGCTGTTGTCAGCAGCATTTCAGAATTGGATAACAATTTTCCCATAGATTTGTTCCGTTCTGTTTCGTGTTGTTTCGAAAGGACGTCTCACGGTGGAAGGAAGTTCCGCCAAACAATGGGGCGCAACCGTGGTAATTTCGCCGCCAGAGATGGCAGGTCGGTTATGTTGCTTTTACAGTTTCGGCAATATTGATCACACTGTCAAGACGCGATTCGGATGCCATTCCGTTGAAACGGGCGGCGTGCCCTGCACGGAATTTTTTACGGCCGCGACAAGTTTGGGCAACCGCAGGCGAACGGGAGCCCATTTGTAGAGAAAGAATTGGAATTGTGCGCTAAAAGTGGTGATCAGATGAACTTGGGCAGAATGCCTTGGCCAGGGGCGCTCAGTCACCTCTTGCGTCGGCCCCGGCTCAAACTGCATTCCGTTTTTTTTATCCGCTCAAATGCTTCCAGGTCCTCGATGACACGTTTGATAATTCTAAGCCTCAACCTCCGTGAACGGATGGCGGCGCGAATTGCCGAAGCAGTCAGGTCCTCTTGCATCTTGTCGTACAAAGGTTTCTCGCCCATTGAAACGCGCAGCCTCGACGGGCGCTCTTTGTCGCTCCCTCAATCGGACGATTTGTTCAGGTCGAACTCGCCTGCGCAATAGTGAGCCGGCGAAGGAAAACATGACAAGGCAGCTTTAAAAAGCACAGGACGGCTGCCGTTACTCCTGGCATTGCACTCGGTCGGCGGCAGCGTGGAGTTCGCGGAGCAGGCATCCTGTTCATGTAAATGCTGCGCGTATTCTTTTCACGGCGGTAAGCCTTACGCGCAAATCTGAAATCGGTCCAGAAGCGACGAATTCCGGTAACTGCTGATATGAAGCGACTTGGCGAGATGGGTTCACCGCAACAGGTGACCTGGCCTGGTCATTGCTAGCGTGTGTCCTATGAAACTATTTTCCTCCGCAGTCTTTGTGGGCTGCCTTTTCATGGGTGCTGGCGCTTACGCGCAAGACCCAAGTCAAAGCACTCCCCACTCTCAAGGGAAACAAGAAAATGATAATTCGAAGGTAAGCGTGACAGGCTGCCTTACGAAAGGTAGCGGAGCTAACGATTACGTGGTTACCGATCAGAAATCCGGCGAGAAGGTACCGTTCGGCGGACCAGCTGAGCTCGATAAGTACGTCAATCAAACCGTGAAATTGACGGGAACAATGGCCGCTCAGGGTTCAGATAAGGTATTCAAACCTCAGACCATCAACCAAGTCGCGGCCTCTTGCGAGAAGGCGAAATAACGCCACCGTGACTCGTTGCGGAGCGATGCCGATGTATTCGGTTGGTGTCGCTCTGCTCGCGTCGCCGCGCCACGGAGCCGAAGCCGCAATCCCCCGGGTTGTCTGGGGTCTCATAGTCCGATCCTTATCCGATCCTTAAAGGACCCAAAGGGAGGAGTACCCTTGTGCCCACGGCCACAAGGGTGGCGAGTGTATCGGCATCACCGATGACAGGGTCGAAAAACCCTGGCGCTCCTGCTGGGGTGCCCGTTTTTCATCAAATTTCGCGGGCCGAAGGCCCTGGAAAACAGGCCACGAACAACGATGGCCTGTCCCGCGGCCCTCGGTCACAGTGGTTGGAATTATATTGCCTGTCGGTCGCGGTCATTGGAACTATATTGGAAGTTGGACATGACCCGCATCGAATTGGCCCGCCTGATCTACGCAAAACTGCAGCCGATTGAGACCACGCTGGCGCGGGACTTCCGCCAAACAGGGTGCGTCCGTTCCTTTGCGGTGAACGATTTGCTGCCGGCCCGGGTCGCGCAAGACATCGCGGATGCCTTTCCGCCAATCGACCGCATGGTCCACAAGAAGAACCTCGGCCAGGACAAGTATGTGGGCGTGCAGATGAATCACTACGAACCGATTCTGGAAGAGACCGTTTACGCTTTCCAGCAGCCGGAAATCGTCGAGACGATCTCGCGCATCACGGGCCTCAATGAACTGCTGCCCGATGCCGATCTCTACGCGGGCGGCATCAGCACGATGTGCCAAGGGAATTTTCTGAATCCGCATCTGGACAACTCACACGATAAGGACCAGAAGAACTTTCGCGTGCTCAACCTTCTTTATTATGTGAGTCCGGGGTGGAAGGCGGAGAACGGCGGCAACCTTGAACTTTGGGACGAAGGCCCGCAGAGCGTGCGCCGTACCGTTCCAAGCCTGTTCAACCGGCTGGTGGTGATGGTGACGGACAAGCACTCCTGGCACAGCGTGAGCGAGATTTTGGTGGATGCACAGCGGCGATGCGTTTCGAACTATTACTTTTCACCGAAGCCCGCGGATGCTGATGACTCTTATCATGTGACCACGTTCCGCGGCCGTCCGGGTGAGAAACTCAGAGATGTGGTGATGCAGGGCGATAATTTGCTCAGAACCGTTGTTAAGAAGACTGTTGGCGAGAAGCTGTTCAGGAATCCTCATGTTTATAAGAAGTAGCTGCATCGGGCTCTTTTTGCTGACTTGGGGGGCTGCTGCCGCTCCCGTGCCTGCTCTGATCATCGACGGGCAGAATAACCATAACTGGCAGGAGACCACTCCCGTGCTCAAGAAGTTGTTGGAGGAGACCGGGCTCTTCCAGGTGGATGTGGTCACCTCGCCGCCGCAAGGTGGAGACATGAGCGGGTTCACGCCGGAGTTTTCGAATTACAAAGTCGTCATATCGAACTACAATGGCGATCCCTGGTCGCCAGAGGTCAAGGCCGCGTTTGAAACGTACATGCGCGCGGGCGGCGGGTTCGTTTCGTATCACGCAGCGGATAACGCGTTTCCGGAATGGTCCGAGTACAACCGGATGATCGGCATCGGCGGCTGGGGCGACCCCGATCTCAACGCCGGTCCGTTCTGGTTCTACAAGGACGGCGGTCTCGTTTTCGACGACTATTCGCCCGGGAAGGCCGGCAACCACGGCGCGCGCAAACCCTTCCAGGTGACGGACCGCCGGATGCATCCAATCACGAAAGGTCTGCCTGAAGTCTGGATGCACGAGGCGGACGAGCTCTATTCAAAGCTGCGCGGGCCGGGCAAGAACATCACGCTGCTCGCGACCGCTTACTCGGACCCTGGGAATAGCGGGTCGGGCCACCATGAACCGATGTTGATGGCGATCGGTTACAGCAAAGGGCGGGTATTCCACACAACCATGGGACACGACGTTCCGGCCATGAAGTGCGTCGGCTTCATCGCGACCCTGCAGCGAGGGACGGAATGGGCAGCGACCGGCCAGGTGACCCAGAAAGTTCCCGCGGACTTCCCGACAGCCGATAAAGTGAGTATCCGCCCTCTCCAGTAGCGTCTCCAGTCCCTTGGAAAGCTGGGGTGTTTATAGTAACCTGATCGAAATAGGGGTTATTGTGAAAACACGTTCAGTATTGCTCGCGCTCGTTTTCCAGGCGTCGCTTCTCCCCGCCTGTTTTGGCCAGGCTTCCGCAATTAACGGCACAATTGAAGGCACGATTCTCGATCCGTCCGGTGCTCCCGTCGCCAAGCTGAATGTGCAGGCCATCAACCAGGACACCGGATTCAAACAGCAGGTGCAGACCGCCGATTCCGGCTTGTACCGTTTCAACGTGCTGCCGCTCGGGACATATGAAATCGATATCGACAACCCGGGATTCTCGACCGTGAAGCGGAGCGGCGTCGTAGTCACCGCCGGCGCCATCGCAACCGTAGACGTCACACTTGCCGTTAAAGGCGTCTCGACGGAAGTTCTGGTCAGTTCGGATGCCGCCATCACCGAGCCTGCCCGCACCGATCTCGGGAATACGCTCTCGTTGAACGAGCTGACGAACCTGCCGCTGGTGTCTCGCAACCCATACAACTTCATCCTGTTGCAGCCGAACGTGAGCGGCCACCCGAACACAGAGTTCGGGGTTCCCCGCAAGATCGATGCCAACGGCTTCAACGGCCGTATCTACTACGAGATCGACGGCAGCAACAACACGGAGAGCGATCGTGCCGGCATCCGGCTGGTGCCGCTCTCCGACACCTACATTCAGGAAGTGCAGCAGGTAAACAACGGCTTCGCTCCAGAGTTCGGCAACACGGTGGGCACAGTGTTCAACACCATTACCAAATCGGGCTCGAACCAGTATCACGGCGAGTTCGGCTACCTGTTCCGGCGGACGGATTTCAATGCGCGCCCGAAGCTGCTCGCGCCCACGGCGGCGACCCCGACGATCAATGTGGACTCCTATATAGCTGACAGCGGCGGCCGGATTATCAAGGACAAGCTGTTTTACTTTGGCGCGTTCGAGCACGTCAAGCGCGATCTTCCCTCGGTGGTCACGGTTCCCGCCGCTACGATCGCGCAGCTTGGCCTGCCTGCCAACTACGCAGCCGCGATCCCGTTCAGCCAGAGCGTCTATTTCTACATGTTCAAGGTGGATTACCAGCTCGACCAGTCGAACCGGATCTCCTTCCGCTATAACCACCACGCGAACGATTCGCCTTACAACAATGGCGGCGGTCTGGTGCTCCTGCCGCTTACGTACAATTTCATCGACCGCTCGCACGCAGGCGCCATTCAACTGGTCAGCACTCTTTCACCGAACGCGGTGAACGAAGTTCGTTTTCAGACTATTTACCGAGGCCAATCGCAGAACCGGTTCGCACCAAACGTGAGCGGCCCGACGATCAACATCACGGGCGTGGCACGGTTCGGCGGACCGGACCAGGTGGGCTTCGTGTATCAGGAAACGTCGCCGGAGGGGTCGGACAACTTCAGTTTCAACGTGGGCACGCACGCTTTGAAGTTCGGTCTGAATGTTCGGGCCATCACCGATCTGCAGGTGCAGGCGACCAGTGCGGCGTATACCTTCTCCTCCGTCGCGGCCTACTTGGCGACTGCCAGCGGCGCCACTCCGAAGGGGTACAGCACATTCGTACAGACCTTCGGCAACCCGGCTATCCAATACGACTCTCTATTTTCCAGCTTTTATGCCCAGGACACGTGGAAGCCCTTCGCGAAGATGACGGTTTCCTACGGCCTGCGCTATGACATATACAAGGTACCCAAGGCCAACAGCGGTTCGCCGTTTCCGGCTTCGCGGCAGTTCCGCACGGACAAGAATAACTTCGCTCCGAGGCTTGGCATCGCTTATGCGCTGACTCCCAAGACGGTGGTAAGGGCGAGCGGCGGCATCTTTTACGATCCACCCCAGACGGACCAGTACCGCAGGGCCATCCTGAACAATGGCTTGCCCAACTTCTTCAACATCAGCGCCGCTCCCACGGATCCTTTCGCGCCGCAGTTCCCCGCTGTGTTCAATGCGCTGCCACAGGGCTTCGCGCTGGCCACCCAGGACATCACGACCGTGGCGAGAGATTTCCGCACGCTGTATTCGGAGAACGCGAATGTGACGGTAACGCATGCGTTGTCGTCGAACACTTCGATCAATGCTTCGTACCTGTACACGCACGGGGTCGGCCTCCCCATTTATCGGGACATCAACGTGATTCCCTCGGGACAGACACTGGCGGATGGACGTCCGATCTTCGGGACGGCGCGGGTATACCCGGGCTTCAATGGCATTCTCTCGGCCGAATCGGCGGGCACCTCGGTTTACAACGCGGGCAACATCTGGATCAATCACCGGCTCTCGAGCGGCATTGAGCTGTTTGCGACTTACACCTGGGCGCATGCGATTGACGACGCTCCGGAGCAGAACAATATCGATAGCGCGGCGGCGTTCCTCTCCGACCCGACGAACCGCCGCCGCGATCGCGGGAACTCGTTGACCGACCGGCGGCACAGCTTCAACGCGAGCGCGGTCTTGAATCCGAAGGTTCCCATTGGGGGACGGTACCTGAACGGCTTCACGCTATCGATTGCGTTCGTGGCGCAAAGCGGGGACGTGTTCAACGAGGGCAGCAACCGCACGCTGAATGGCGACACGACGGAACCCGCAGCTTACCAGAGGCCGCTCTATATCGGGCGGAATACCATTCGCGGACCATCGGTCTACGAACTGAATGCGCGCCTGATACGCGAGTTCACGGTGCGCGAGCGCTTCCGGCTGCAAGCCTTTGCGGAATCGACGAACGTGTTCAACCATGACAACATCACGGGGCTGAATACGACTGCTTCGGTGGACACGCTGGGGAATATTCTTTCGGGTCCGAGCCTGGCGGCGACTACGGCGCTCGACCAGAGGCTGATTCAGATCGGGTTCAAGGCGATCTTCTAGGGCGACCAGATCGTTCAACAACAAAGCCTGAGAGCTATTCGCCGCGGGCGCCACTTCCCAGTTAAATGCGAATGCTTTGGCCGTTGGTGGGCCTCATCGCAATCACGCTGCCCGCCGCGGCTAACGTGATTGCAACACGGGGCGCGCTCGATGCCTCACTCGGAACCTCAGCGGTCACCGAGAACTTCGAGAATCTTCCAGTAAATTCTAACGATCAGATCGATCCGGATAGCGGGTTCCTGCTCGATTCCAGTACCGTCGCCCTTCTTAACGGAGCCTATCTGGCGGGACCGGGGCTGGTGCAACCTGGAATCCAGTTCTATTCCAGCGCCCAGCTCGGGTGGAACGGAGATGCGTATTTCGGTCTCGCGACCAGGACGCTCGTCAGCAACTCGAACGATTCGACAATCCAGATCTTCTTCACGCAGCCGGTGAATGCGTTCGGACTCGATCTGCTTGCGTTCCAAGGCTATGGGGATACGGCTAAAGTCTCCATCCTGGCCCCGGATCAGAGTACCGTCACGTTCACTTCCGGCAACATCACGCTATCGGATTCCGGATCGCCGGTATTCTTCGGGTATGGCGACACGGCGGGGATCGGCGGCGCGGTGATCACCCAACAGATCAGCCCGTGGTCGCCGGTCATCGATAATGTCACGTTCGGGCAGACGACGGAGGCCGCCGAACCCTGCAGCGTCATGCTGTTTGCGTGCGGACTCGCACTTATTCTGGTGAAGACGAGGAGGCGCCAGCACCGCGCTGGCTGACGGCCGGTTTACAACGGGTTGACAACGGCTTCCGAAGGTATCACTATTCATTATCAAGAGGTTTCCCATGCGTACCCTATCGGTCGTCGCTCTCGTCCTCTCTTCTGGCCTTGCGGCCTCGGCACAGTCTGTCATCTCGGCGCATTCCGGAGTGCTCCATGTTTCGGAAGGCGCGGTCTTCCTGGACGGAAAGGAAGTGAACCAGAAGTTTGGGACCTTCCCCGACATCAAGGAGAACTCAAAGCTGACCACCGAAAGCGGGCGGGCCGAAGTTCTGTTGACCCCAGGCGTGTTCCTGCGCATTGCGGACGGCAGCGGAATCCGAATGGTGACGAACCGCCTCATCGATACGCGCGTGGAACTGGTTTCCGGGAAAGCGATCGTGGAGGCGGATAGCCCGATGAAAGATACGGCCGTAACGATCGTCTATAAGGACTTTCAGGTACATGTGCGCAAGGCCAGCGTTTTCGAGATGGAAACGAATCCGGAGCAGTTGAAGGTGTACCACGGTGAAGCGGAAGTGGAAGCGAATGGCCAGACGGTCGTGGTCCGCGCCGGGCGTTTGCTGCCGTTCGGGAGCGCCATGGTGGCCGAGAAATTCGACGCGAAGGAGGGCGATGAACTGGCCCGCTGGAGTATGCGCCGCAGCCAGGATGTGTCGGTGGCGAACGTCTCGGCGGCGAAATCGCTGCGCGATTCGGGAACTTCCTTCGGACCGAATGGCGGATGGTTTTACAACTCCTTCTACTCCATGTACACGTATATCCCCGGGAACGGTACTTATTGGAATCCTTACGGATATGGGTTTTGGAGCCCGTACACGGTTTACGCGGTATACGCTCCCGGCGGCTACTACGGCGGCGGCTATTATGGCAACCGCGGCGGCGGCTACTCGGGCAGCAACAACGGCCGCGCTGGCGACCAGACGGCCACCTTCGGACGCGGAGCTGCAAACAATAGCTTGAACGCAGGCTATTCAGCGCCGAGCACTGGTGGGCGCATGGGCGGGGGACAAATGAGCGGCGGCGGCTCGTTCTCCGGCGCGAGCGTGGGTAACGGTGGATTTTCCGGCGGCGCCAGCAACGCGGGTGCGGGTGCGGGTGGCGGTGGTGGACGCTCGGCCGGCAGCGGACACCGGTAGAACTTTACAGAGTTTTAGCACTTCAACCGGAACTTGCCCTACCTGGATTGCGTTTGTACAGGCATGGGCAGACTGGTAATGACATTTGCACTCGTAACGTGCGCCGCTGGTTTAGGCGCAGGTCTGGTCTTTGAGGCGGGCAACACGATAACGGCGCACACGTCGTACAACTTGACACCTCATCGGGTTAGGGTGCATCCATTCGCCGCTAGCTCGGGAGTCCCTATTTCTCCGGTAGCAAAATAATCAAGTCCATCTGCGGATTGGGGAAATCGCCCGGCACGTACGCCGCCAGATTCCGCGCTCTGACGATCGCTTCCCATGCGGGGCCGCTCTGGTTCAGGCTGAAGTATTGGTGGTTCATCTTTACCGGGATGGCGCTCGGCGGGCGGGGCGTATGGGTCAGCGTTACGCCCGGCAATGCCTGCCGCACCAGATGCTCGATGTGACTGGCCGAGCAAACCTTGATCAAATAGGGCGTTTTCGCGATCAGATCGGCTTCGTTCGCCGCGGAATTGACCGCCAGATACATCTTGGTATTCCGCAGGTACCTATCTTCCGCGAGAGAAGTGGCATAAATCGAGGGCTGAACCAGCTTCAACTGCAGCGAAACGAAGTTGCTCGGAACCACGGTTTCGAGCAGTAGACGCAGCTTTTCATCCAGATCGGAGAAGCAACCGGCTAAGTCGTCGTGCTCGTATTTCGGTAAGTCCCGCGGATGAACCGTACTGGAAAACGTGGTCAGGGAACCTCCGAGCGCGAGCATGCCCTCGTATAGATCGGCCGGGTGGCCGCGCCGGGTTTCGAGCAGATGCTGCATCAAGGGGAAGCTGGAGTTGATGGTGTAAAGCAGCCAGAAATTCGCGATATCGGCCGTGCCGAAATCGGCCAGGCTGAGGTTCTTCTGGCGGCGGCTCCCGGATAGCTGATTGCTCTTTGCGGCCAGGATCTCCACGAGCCGGCGGAGCACCATGATGAGGTAATCGCTGGCCGCGATATCGAGCAAGGGCGGGACAAAGCGCGTGTCCAGTTGAAACGTCCCGGCGGTGGTTCGTTTCACTCGCCCTACACGCAGCACGGAGGAGTGCTGCTGCGACTCACCCTCCACCAGGATGCGGAAATTCTTGCGGGCTACCTGGACAGGCTTTTCGCTCAGCCCGGTGTTCTCATCGCGAAAGACGGCGACTTCAGCTCTGTACCGCGAGTCGGCGTTGGTATTCGCCATGGCGACATTCACGCCTCGCTCGCGGTAGTGCGGTATCGCAAGATAGATGTCCAGGGTGCTCTGGTCAGGCTCGAAGCAATCCGCGAGGGGCTTGGGTGCGGGCAGCGAGTCCGAATCCGGCATATCGAACAGCAGGCCGTCGGGAAAAATGCCGGACGCGTGAGCCAGGCCGAAATATCCGGCGGCGAGTGCTTCATGATTCACCTGAAGGCTTTTGAACCCCCACGGGGTGAAGTTGAGTGCTTCCAACTGGAACTGCAGGGTGCTCTCCAGAAAACGATCCTGGGTCTGCAGGTGGTGGGGGCTCAGGAACGTCCCCTTCATCCAGATGACCGGTTGCAAGCGCTTCATCGCAGATCCAACGTAACAGAGTTAGCCGCCAATGAGCACCGTTGGGCAGCCCATAGCGATGCTGTTCGGGGGGCCGATGGCTTCGAGTACGGTGTCCCCCTGGCGGCACGCCGGCAAATTATTAATAACGACTGTTTTTGAGCCATTGATTACGACACCCGGGCCGTGCGGAGGAATGGGGAAAGGCGTAGCACACATATGGATATCCGCGCCCCCTGCGGCCGCAGAAATCTGAGCCCCCATCGCGGCGCCTGCGGCCGTCTTCGCGGCTTCTTCAGCCGCTTTTGCGGCAGGCAACCCGGGCGTTCCCGCCGCTGCGGCTGTCGCGGCTTGCGCCACTTTGATGGTGTTGTCCGATATGGCTTTGGATGCCTGCAACGCGGAGGCTGCCGCGGCGCCTACTCCGCGCCATGCGGGGAGCATGCCGATAAGCACATTGGGGCTGCCGGGGCCGGGAAGGAGCTTCGGCGGCAATGGGTGGCTTACGAAATCAGTGGTTCGCGCAGCGGGTGGCATAGTGCTCCTTTATTCTTATGGTGAAGTCGTAGTACCGGTGGCGGTCGAGGTCGTTTGCACGTGCTGGTTGGTATCGACGTCCTGCCATTCGGCCTGGGTAATATCCATGCCGGTACCCGAGGTCAATCTGGCCGCGCCCGGGAAGGTGGCAGGAGCGGCCGTTGCAGGCGCAGCAGCGCCCAGCCATTTATCGGCCTGATCACCGATGGCGCCCGCAATGCCCGCGGCCGCTCCGCCTACGCCGCTTGCGGCGCTATCCTGCGCGCCTTGTAGCGGGTTTCCCGCCGTCACATAGGGCGAGGCGCTGCTGAGGGCATCGTTTTCCGCGCGATCGGCACTGCCCGCAAGCCCACTGGCTTCGCTCCCCACGCTCGACGCGGCGTCATTGGCTTTGTCTTTGATGCTGGAGTCCAGATCGTTAATGCCCCTCTTCACGCCGCTGAACTCGTCTCGCGCCGCCTGCATCATCTTCGAAACGGGCGTGATTAGCAGCGCGGCAGGGAGATTCAACAGGCCGAACAGTTTCTCGGTCACGAGTTGCCAGACCGGGAAGAACGTATTCCGCGTGATCAACGCGATCAGCAGCGGAATCTGTGCGAAGTAAACCTCCATGGTCATCGAATTGGCCCCGGCGCTTCGCCGCGCGGTCTGCAGCTTGTCGTTCACCGAATGCATGGCGAATTCGAGAATCGGGTCAATGTCCTTGCCGACTTCATCGTCCAGAAAACTCGTGGCTTTACGAACCGCCATGTCGGAGGTGAGTTTGCCGAGCACGGGGATCGACTGGCTAAAGGAAGGCAGAAGACCCATGGCCAGACCGTTGAGCACACTTTCGAAATATTTGCGCCCGGCCGCGAGGAACGCCGCCTCGTTCATTTTGGCGGCCGCTTCCGGATTCTGCAGCTGCATATAGACGGCGCCCAACATGCCCGAAGTCGCGCCGATCACCTTCGAGAGCGCGGTCTTTACGAAGGGCGGCAGGTCGCCGACGCCCAGGCCGTCGCGGAAAGCGTCGAAAATTTTGTCGTAGGGCTGCGCGAATGCAGCCACAATTGCCGCGGTCTGGGCCTCGCCAGGACCCTTGGCCGGCTCGGAGTTCCAGAAGTTAGTCCAGCCGTCCTGGATCTTCTTCTGCGTCTCTTCAACGGTGTTGTATGTTTTGTCCACGGCTCCGGCTGCGTCGTCGATCGGGGCGACGCCCGAGTTGTTCGGAATCAACTGCGTGGGAGTATACGGGGCGTCGGGCGTCGGCAGCGGTACCGACCAGACATCGAAGATGCTGCGGGTAGCGGGGTCGGATGTTCCCCTGATCGCCTCCAAGCTTCGCTGGTAACAGTTGTCGCGCAAGACCGGTTCATAGACCGCGCGCATGTTCTGGTACATGCCTTCGTAGATATCGAACATCTTGAAGAGGATGTTCGTTACGGGTTTGATTGCGTCCATCAAGCCGCCAATTCCCACGCCGCCTGCCAGGGCCGCGACGTTGCCGAAGAGTCCGCCTCCCGATTGCGCGTTGGCAGCCGGCGATTTCGCCATGTCGGGCGCGAACTTATCGAAATTGCACCAGGCTTTGTGCAGATCGATGCCGGCCTGGTGAATCGCCTTGTACTGAATCGAGGCGGTGTTGATGGTGCCGCCGGCCGTCTCCACGGCTTTCTTGTACGGATCGAGCTGGCTTGGATCCGGGCCTTGCGTGGTGTTGCTTCCGCTGAGCAGGTCGCTCACCGCGCCGGCGAGTTGATCGATGCCGCCTTCGCTGTCCTTCAGCTCCTGAACGACCGACTGCGCCGCGGTGATGAAGCCATCGATCAGGATCGCTTCGCGTTCGAGCGCAGCGCGGAACAGGATGGCGTGCGAACCGAACGTGATGTTCTGATCGCCTGTGGTTTTCCTGTCGTCGAACGAGGCGTGCGGGAAGCGGTCGCTGACATCTGTGTGGACGCGGCCGAAGTGGATGAATTCGGTGGGCTGCTTGGGGTCGAAGATGTTCGGGTGATTCAGCGCGGCGGCGCCCGGGGTGTTTGCGCCGGCGCCGCCGATGGGCCCGGCTTTAGTGAACCGGGCATTCGCGTCCACCATCTTCGGCGCGGGAGCAGCAGACCCTCCGCCCAAGAGGTTGGAGGCGGCGTCGGCAAGTCCACTCGCGAATCCGCCCATATTAAGGGTGCCGCTCCTCCAGCTTTGCCTTCGTCGGGCCGTCGATTTCGCCTGTCGGGCTGAGCTGATATTTATTTTGGAAAGCGACCAGCGCGGCCTTCAGCGTGTCGCTCAATTCTCCGTTTTCGGCACCGCAATTGAAGCCCAAATTGTTCAGGCGCTGCTGCACGCCCGAGACAGTATCGATCGGGTTGAGATGTCCAATGCGCACCGGATATTCTTCCTTGCCGCCCTTGAGCTTCAATACCCCGGATCTCGCATTGGCGGGAAGTACATGCTCCAGCCGTCCGTCGGCGGTCGTGGTTCCGGAATAGATGGTTCCATCCACCACGAGCGTATATGCCTCATTCGCTCGCGGCTGGCCCATCATGAGCAACTGCAGCTTGAACTTCACCTGCTCACCCTTGAGCTTGAACTTGTGCCGAGCGTCCACTCCACGGGATTCCTGTTTCAGATCCAGATCCGGAACATAGACCTCATCGCCATCGAACAGGAGATTCGGGTCCTTTCGTTTCGCTTTGAGCGCGGCGTTGCTCGGGTGGTTCCAGATGGTCTCCCAGAAGAAGCCATTCTCTTTGGCGATACTCGGAATGCTGTCTCCGGGGCTCACTGTAACGGTCGTTGGCATGTTACCTTACTTCGGCTCCCAAGCTTCCTTATCCAGTTCGGTGAAAGTGATCTGCACCTGGCCCGGATCGATTCCTTCCACGCGCGCGAGGCCTTTCTCATCGAGCGAGCCGGAGGCGACGGAACCGTCAGGTAGGGTGATCTGGTAGGCTGCGCCGGCGGCCGGCGTGCCGTCCGGGTTCTCGAGAGCAATCTCCACCCAGTGGGTTTTCTTTTTGTTGTCCTCCGAATCCTCGTCATGAGTAATAGCGTTCGCGCCGGTCAGGATGGCGAGCAGGGCGGGCGACATCCCGGCGATCTGCGTCTTATATGACATTCCGCCCGGAACCGAAGTATCTGCAAGGAGCGCCTCGGCAGCCTTCAAAGGTGAAACGATGGTGGGCGACGATGCCGAAAACGGGCTGCCGCCGCTGTTGATCTTCACCAGGGTCCCAACGATGGTGACGCCCGATGCATCAATAGTGATGTGCCCGCCGGGACCTTTGATGGTGAGCCCCACGCCCGCATCGAGCACGATATTCGTACCGGCTTTGACGGAAAGATTAGACCCTACGCTCTGACTTACATTGCCGCCGAATTTTAACGCGGCGTCGCCATCCACCGCGAGGGAATACGACGCGCCAACATGGTGCGCGGCTTTACCGGACACGTCTTCGTGGACATCGCGGCCGATGTTATGGATGTAATCACGTTTGGTCAAGATGCCGTAATCGCGGTCCACTTGCTCCGTGCGATCGCGCTTGACGATCAGGTGGCGGTCGCGTCCGATGGTCTCGCGGCGGTCGTTCCCGATGTTCACGTCCAGATCTTTTTGGCCATTGACGAAGATCTGCTCGTTATCTTTCTTGTCTTCGAAGCGGATCTCGTTAAACCCGCCGCCGCCTTTCGAACTCAGCGTCTTGACGCCACTTCGCGTCTTGTGATCGGGAAGAGCGTACGACGGCATCTGGTCGGCGTTATAAACGCTGCCGGTGATGATGGGCCGATCCGGATCGCCGTCGATGAAATCGACGATGACCTCCTGGCCCATGCGCGGAAGCGAGATCGCGCCCCACCGCTTGCCGGCCCACGTGGTCGCGACGCGGATCCAGCAGGAACTGGTATCGTCAGACTTCCCTTCCCGGTCCCAGCGGAACAGAACTTTCACGCGGCCAAACTGATCGGTGTAGATCTCTTCGCCGGGCGGACCGGTGACCATGGCGGTCTGGCAGCCATGGATCACCGGGCGCGCAGTCTTGCGTTGCGAACGGAACGGCAATGCGACCGGAATGCACGTAAACAAATTGACGTAGTGATCCGCCGCGTCCTCCTCCGAGCGGAAAGCGCCCTCGTAAGCCTCATGGTGCACGGAAACGATCACATACTGCCCATCCCCATTGAAGTGCCGCTGCAGCGTGAAGCGGTAGCCGGGAATGATATGTCGATAATTGCTTCCGGCGCGGATCAGCAGCATTGGTGTCTCCACCTGCTGCATGCGGATGCCGACGGTACGTTTGTTGTCTTCGAAAATCTTACCCGGACCGGTCGCGTCGAATCGCGATGCGTAGCCGCCGGGCCAATCGAATATTTCGAGCTTTTCATTGCCCGCAACCTTGAGCTTATGAGTGACCTTGCCGACCGTCACGCTATCGATTACCGTTTGCTCGGCCTCCAGATTCTTGGTCGGAACACCGAAGTTATGGTCCCAGACTGTGTACTTCCCGGACCTGAGGTCTTGCGACTTCTCCCAGGAATCGATGCGCTCCTCCTCGCGAAGTCCTCCTTCGAGCTCTTCGTAGTACAACTTAGGATCGCCGGGGACATCGACATGCGCCTGGGGATTATCGGCAAGCACGAGTTGATGGTTCTCTTCGGTGAATTTGAAAAAGTAGAAGATTCCTTCCTCTTCCATGAGACGCGAGGCGAAGTTGAAATCCGATTCCTGGTACTGCACGCAGTAGTCGCGCGGCTCATATTTACCCTGCAGCAGGTAAGCGGCGTCGAAACCCTCGAAAACGGTCTTCAAGATGTCGGGAATGGTTTTCTTCTGGAAGATCCGGCTGCGAACTCTCTGAGTAAGCAGCCAGACTCCCGGCACGATCCCCACTCGGTAGCGGGTGAACAGCTTATCGCGCGAGAGCTGGACCACGCGCGTGCAGATGCCGTGGAACGGCCGCTCGTCGTAGCGATCGCCCTGGGCGATACCGAAGCCGACTTTCTGACCGAGCAGCTTATCGAACGCGATCATCGTCGAATTTTCGGCCAGCAGATCCAGTTGGAATGAAAACAACTCGGAGATGCTCTCCTCGCCCGAGAACGCCGAGAGCAGCAGATCGCCTTCGGGCAAGGGGCTCTTCAGGTAAAGGTAGCGATTCTCTGTGACGTAGGTTGCCGGCATGAAGGTTCGCTATGCGTAGGTGAACTGTGAATCCGCCCCCACGCTCACATGAATAGAACCCAAACGCTCGCCTTCCGCCATCTTGCCGAGAAGCTGGCGCGAGATATCAGGCAACAGGGAATTCGTCAGGATGTTGTCAACGTTGCGCGCCCCGCTCTCTACTTCCGTGCAGCGCTTTGCGACTTCGTCCACCAATTTGTCGTCGAAGTTAAGCGCAACCTTGTGGTTCTCCTGCAGGCGGCGCTGGATCTTCGCGAGTTTTAGCAGAATGATCTTCTTCAGTGCTTCATCCCGCACCGGGAAGTATGGGATCACTACCATGCGGCCGAGGAACGCGGGTTTGAAGATCTTGTTTAACTCGGGCTTCAACGCTTTCACCAGGCCTGCCGGTCCCGGCATGGTTTCGGGGTCGGCCGTCAACTTCATGAGCGTATCGGTGCCCGCGTTTGAGGTGAGTATGATGATGGTGTTCTTGAAATCGATCTCACGCCCTTCGCCGTCTTCCATCATGCCTTTGTCAAATACCTGGAAGAACATTTCGAGTACATCGGGGTGTGCCTTTTCCACTTCATCGAGAAGCACGACGGAATACGGGCGGCGCCGCACCGCTTCGGTCAATACGCCGCCTTCGCCGTAGCCGACGTATCCGGGGGGCGAGCCTTTCAGCGTGGAGACCGTGTGCGCTTCCTGGAACTCCGACATGTTGATGGTGATCATGTTGCGCTCACCGCCGTAGAGGAGATCGGCAAGCGCGAGAGCCGTCTCTGTCTTGCCTACGCCGCTGGGTCCGACCAGCATGAAAACGCCGACAGGCTTGTTCGGATCTTCCAGACTCGCGCGGTGGGTGCGGATCCGCTGGCTGATTCCGGCAAGCGCGTGGGTCTGGCCGATCACGCGGGAGCCGAGGTGATCTTCCAGCGCGAGGGCGGTCGCGATATCATCCTTCAACATCTTTCCGACCGGGATGCCGGTCCACGCAGCGATGACCTCGCCTACGATCTGAGCATCCACGCAGACGCGCATGAGCGGCAACTCCCCCTGCAGCGTATCGAGTTCGGTATTGAGGCCCGCCAGTTTTTCGCGCAGTTCCGCGGTCTGGCCATTCGAGCTCTCCTCGATCTTGGTGCGGACGTCACGCACCTGGTTGACCAGCTCGCGCTCCTTTTCGAAACGTTCGCGCAGTTTGTCGAGCTTTTCTTCGGTGGCTTTCTTCTGGCCGGCAATCAGTTCTAGACGTTCCTGGTGATCTGTGCCCACCGACGATTCACGCAACAGCACCCGTTCCTGCACAGTGAGATCGTCAAGCTGGCGCATGGCATCTTCCATGGCGGCGGGAACGGAATTCTGGCCAAGCGACAGGCGCGCGCACGACGTATCGAGCACGCTGACGGCCTTGTCCGGAAGCTGGCGTCCGGCGAGATAGCGATGCGACAGCCGTACGGCAGCATGGACGCCTTCATCGAGAATGCGGACCTTGTGATGCTTTTCGAGCGCCGTCACGATGCCGCGCAGCATAACCATGCACTGGGTCTCCGACGGCTCTTCCACTTTGACCACCTGGAAGCGCCGGGCCAGCGCGGCATCCTTCTCGAAGAACTTCTTGTACTCGGACCAGGTGGTGGCAGCGATGGTGCGCAGCTCGCCGCGTGCAAGGGCGGGCTTGAGCAGGTTCGCGGCGTCGTTTTGTCCGGCCTGTCCGCCCGCGCCGATCATCGTGTGTGCTTCATCGATGAACAGGATGATGGGGACGGTGGAAGACTTTACTTCTTCGATCAAGCCTTTCAAACGATTCTCGAATTCGCCTTTGATGCCCGCACCGGCCTGGAGCAGCGCCAGATCGAGGGAGCGCAGGGAAACGTTCTGCAGCGAGGGCGGAACGTCGCCATTGGCGATGCGGAGAGCGAAGCCTTCTACAACGGCCGTCTTGCCTACTCCCGCTTCGCCGGTGAGAATTGGATTGTTCTGGCGGCGGCGCGTCAGGATGTCGATCACCTGCCGGATTTCGAAATCGCGACCCAACACCGGGTCGATTTTACCGGCCCTGGCGTTCTCGGTCAGGTTCACGGTGTACTGATCGAGATTGGGCGTTTTGCCGCCTGTTTTCGGCGCCTGAGCGCCATGGCTGGCCGATGTTCCGGCCGATGGCAGAGAGCCCGACTCTTCCGAAGATCCGGCTACAATGGACAGGAAATCCTTGCGCAAAGCTTCGGGCTCGATCTTCGCAAGTTCCTTGCTGACCTCCTTCGCCATGCGCGCAAGCTCGGAGTCAGACACGAGCGCGAGCAGGGCGAAGCCGGTTCGAATCTGGCCGGCGCCGAAATCAATCGATCCGAGAGTCCACGCGGTGGTCAGCATTTTGAGAACGGACGGGCTGATGGCGGGCGTGCGCGCGTTGCCGGCTTTGAGCTTGTCGAGGCTGCGCTCCAGTTCTTTCTGCAGCTTCGACTTGTCGATCGCAAAGTGATAGAAGATACGCGCGACGTCGGTATCTGCTCCATCCATCGCTTTTAGGAGGAAGTGCTCAACCTCGATGTCATAGTGTGTGCGCGAAAGACAGAGACCCGCCGCGGATTCGAGCGCCCCGCGTGCGGCATCATCCAGTCTGCCGATCAGTGATTTCAAGTTGACGTTCATTCGTCCTGCCTCCTACTATCAAACGCGCAAAATTGTATCATCCGGGTCGTGATCGAGCGGGCGAGACGACGCCCAGGACGTCCAACCCAGTTGCGGCGCCGCTTCCCCGCCCTGTCCGAGCTCGCATGGGGGCGCTTCGTCCTGCTTCAAAACCAGCTGTAACTCGAAATCCAGTTCACCGCCGGAGAAAAAGCGCGTCAGGGCCTTGAGCGGCCGGAACGCCGTTCCATTGGGAAGAAAATCCAGATACTGTCGCAGGCTCAATGGGCCGATACGGATACGCAATCCGGATTGCTGGTCCCAGATTTCGTCACCTACTATGGCCCCAACACCCAATTGCTCGGAATAAGTATCCGCCGCATCGAAGCAGCATTGCGTGTCCTCGTCGAGAAGATGCCAATTGCCAATGAACTGCTCGATTTCCACAGGTACATCGAAGTAGTCCGAGAGAAGCTGCTCGAGGGCGGTGGCGGACCGCGGCTGGAGCGAAAGCAGCCCGGAGTAAAAGAGCAACGAGTCGTCGTCGACATCCTGCCGGTCGCGCAAGCCCTTGGTGCCGAGGCCGATAAGATCGAGCAGGTGCTGTGAGAAGCGGTCGCGCTCGCCGCGTTCGTATGCGATGGGGAAGCGATACTTCTCCCAGGCCTGATAGAAGAGCGAGATCATGCGATGGTTGAAGATGTCGAAGAAGTTCCGCATGGCGGAATCCTTCGCGCGCAGACGCTCAACAACGAGCTCGGTGTAATAAAGCGGGAGCAGGCCGGAAGGGCCGTTCAGCCCGAGGAAATTAACCATCACGCGCGGGCTTCCGCCTTCGGGCCACTCGATACCGTGGACCTGGCTCGCCGGGAAGGCGGGCGAGGGATTGGCAACGAACCGGGCAATCTCTTTCGATGGGCTCACGAATCCGCCCACCGGCTGCCGGCCAGGATTCAAACGCTCCAGGAGGCGCACGATCTGAAAGAACTGGAACTCCTGCGGGACCTCGTGAAGCAGACGCTCGACCAGCTCAAACGCGCCGGGGTCCTCCGGCACATCCATCACAGCAAAACTTTCCGTCCTGCTCTCGGGGGCCATTGTTTGAGAACCTCCTTTCTCTGACGCGTTCGCGCGATCAACTGGCTGAAGCTGTTCATCGAGACATAGAGACCCAGGAACGCTTCCAGAACGCTGGCGAAGAGGAAGACGCCGCTGCCGACGAACTGCTCTTCATCGAACTCCATCTCCACCTGCGTGCCGCGCGCGAAGGCGATTCCGTTTTCGGACACGATGCGCGCGAAGTGGGACTTGCTCGCGACGCTCTGGATGCCGTCGATCTGCTTCTCGGAATAGGCCGAGCCGGTGAAACTATACAGTCTCAGAATCTCCTGCAGAGCTTCGCGGCCTTCTCCGACGAGCGAAAGATAGTTCAGCGAGAGATGCGAGATGAGACGCCAGAGCGATCCCTTGCTGATGGGCGGCCGCACGGTGGAAGTAGGCTTTTTCAACGCGATGATACGCCGCACGGCCGCGCCGCCGGCGAGTTCGAAATCGCCCGCCTCATTGCCGAACGGCAGGCGCGAGGGCAGGTCGCTATTGGTGCAAGTGGTGCGCACGGTCAAAGTATCCAGGTCCGGCCGGACGGGCCGGTTGGAAAGGTCCACCATGGATATAGTGATTTCAGTGCCTTCGTCGTTTCGACGCCCGGAAGGCCGCCGGTGCGCGAGCCAGAATGTCTGTTTCTTGTCGCGAGTGGCGGCATGCCGGTATGAGTAGAACGGCTCGAACGTCATAAGCTCATGCGAATCCGGGTTGATAGCGACCACTTCATCCACGGAGAAAACCTCGATCGCGTTCGGACGGCGCACATCCGGCACAAGCGGGTATTCGTAGCGGCGCTGGTCCAGCAGGATGGGTTCAGCGGTCTGCGGAAACAGATTCACGATCGGAGTGCAATTGAGACGGAACGTCTTCGCCGAAACACCGAGCTCCAGCACTTGCCGTCTGTCGGGCAGTTCGAACTGGGAAATCAGAAATACGATCTCCACGCGATCCTTGAAACCGTTCGGCCAGACCGTGTGCAGCTCCGTCAGGTCGAGGAACAGGAACTTGTCGGGGAACGAGAAATATTCTTGCAGGAGTCGGTAGCCGATAAACGACCGCTTGGGATACGGCAGCATGCCTTCCTCCTCTGCGAAACCGACCGGGCGGAGAGTGTCCGGCCGCAATGTCACCGGCCGCACTTTCGAATTCGGACTGGGGTCGCGCACCACGATCTGCACGCAGTTGCAGTTGAGCAGTTCGTAAAGCGTATGCGTCAGGTTCCCCTCGCCGTTGAGGAACACGCGAAGCGTATTGAAGCCGAGCTTGTCGAAAGTCACCTCAGGCGGGCAGCGCAGTTCCAGGCGCAGGGCCGCGCTCGCCTCGAGCGATTTCACCGGCGGTGAGAGACGGTCGGGCGTGGTCCAGGACGCATCCGTCATTGTCACCGGCCACAGGGAAGTTTCGTAGCAGGTGCGGAACTGGCACGGCACTCCGGCAACGGCGCGCGAATTCAGCAGCGTGCCGCGCGTAATCTTCTGGGCGGAGGTGAGGCCGCCGGGTCCGGAATCGACCTGGAACTGCACCACCGACATCGACGGGATCGGCCGGATGTAATGCGGGTAGAGAATGCTAAGCAGCGCCTCGGTGATCTCCGGGAATTCGTCGTCGATCTTGAGGTGGACGCGCGCAGCCATGAAGGAGAAGGCTTCGAGCAGCCGTTCCACGTGCGGGTCCTCGCACTTATCCGGCTCGATGATCAGGCGCGACGCGATCTTGGGATATTTTTCCGCGAACTCCGAGCCCATCTGGCGCATGAAGTTGAGTTCGCGTTCGTAATACAGCAGCAGATCGTCACGCACCGCGCTCACCCTTGATCTGGTATTCGCCGGTAGAAAGCTGAACCACTGTATCGAAGGAGATCTGCTCGGGCGCCGGGTCCATCATGAGCAGCCCTTCGATCTGGAAGCGCAGCGCCCGGAGGCCTAGCCCGGGGGCGTCGACGGGCGTGACGCGGACGTTCTTGAGCCGAGGCTCGAAAAGCGTGATCGCTTCCTCCAGCGTGCGTAGAAGATACATGCGATCGCGCGGAGATTGTACGATCAGGGCCGCGAAATCCGGCAATCCGTAGTGGTACAGAGACTGCACCACCTGCGCGAACTCTTCCGAAGCCGGTTCGGCGATTCGCCGCGAGTTGAGGAGCCATTCCAGATCGCGCCGCAGAGAGTTTTTCAGCAGACGGATGGATTGCGAGCGGGAAATCGGCGCCTCATAGTTGTTCGAAGGATCGAGATCGATCAACCGGTCGAGCAGACTTAAGGTAACGGTGGAATCCGGCTCGCCTCGCGCCATGGGTTACCTGCCACAGGCGAGGGCCTGTACGGGATCTAGCCGGCAGATCTGCGCGTAAAGCTTTTGGCGCAGGCCCGGATCAGCCTCCACTTTGTTCAGGCACCGATACAACATCGCGAGGGGGTGCGCTACGGCTTCGGCGGATTCCCATTCTTCCAGGCGATGACGGTCGATGATCTCGGAGAGCTGCTCCAGGATCGGGTGTGCGAGCGCTTCATGCCCGCTCGCCAGGCATAGTTGAGCGAGTTGGAGTTTGCGTTGGAAGCGGCCTCGTCCGGAGGATTGGAGCTGGATGTCCTGGGACAGCATCTC
>JAOAPQ010000115.1 GCA_025462965.1 Bryobacterales bacterium | reverse complement strand
ACGGTCAGGATTGGATGCGGCAACACCATATCGAATACGATCATCAGTACCACTACTGAGCCGCAAGTGAGGTCACCCTACGACTCGTTCGCCTGGTTCTACCATCGCTACTGGGCCGCTCCGTTTCAGGAGTGGCAGACACCGGCGCTCGAAAAACTGCTTTTTCCAGGACTCCCATCGGGCGGCCGCATACTCGATCTCTGTTGTGGCACGGGAGAGTTGTCGAAACAGTTATCGGCCCGGGGATATGAAGTGATCGGCCTCGATTCGTCCGAAGAAATGCTGCGCATCGCGCAGAAGAATGTACCCGAATGCACATTTCTGCACAATGACGCCGCGGGCTTCCAGATCGAAGAGCCGGTGGATGCCGTGGTTTGCACATTCGACAGCCTGAACCATCTGACGGAAGCCGGACACGTGGCGCTCGCGTTTCGTAGCGTTTACGCCGCGCTGAAACCCGAAGGCCGCTTCGTGTTTGACGTGAACACGGGGGCGGCGTATGGCGAACACTGGAACCAGTCGGCTTGCGAAGTCGCGGCGGATCATGCATTTTTTCTCCGCGGCGGATTTGACAGCCAGGCTCGTATGGGCACTACGAAGATCACCATGTTCCGGCTCCTCGGTTCCTGGGAGCGTTACGACGTCGAAGTGCACCAAAGACCGTGGGAAATTCCTGAGATTGAGCGGCTGCTGACATCGGCGGGGTTCACCGGTGTAACTGTCAACCGTGCGTTCGAGGACCTTGGCATGAAGGGGCACTATGGCGAGGGACGTGTATATTTCACCGCGTGCAGGAGCTAGAGCAGGCGAAACGCGTCGTCATCGTCGTAGCGCACCCGGATGATGAAGTCATCGGCGCGGGAGCGCTGCTTCCGTATTTACGGGATGTCTGGATCGTTCACACCACTGACGGCTCGCCGCTGGACTTGTCGGATGCGGCGCGGAACGGCTTTGCTTCGCGGGAGGAGTATGCTGCCACCCGGCAGCAGGAATTGACTTGCGCCTTGGAACTAGCGGGTATCCCCCGGGACCATATGATCTGCCTGGGCTTCACCGACAAGGAAACGATGAATCACTTGTGGGATCTGTGCCGGCGTGTGGAGGAAGAGTTGCTGCGTCTCGATCCCGACGCCGTTTTGACACAACCCTACGAAGGGGGCCATCCGGATCACGATTCGACCGCATTCGCGGTGCACCGCTGTTTCGGCCGTTCCGGCCGCCTGTTTGAGATGACTTCCTACCACGCCAGGGATGGCGCGCTCGAAACGGGCGTGTTTCTTTCCCGCGGTGAGCGCGCGTCGGTGAGGGAACTTCGGGAGGAGGACGCCGCCAGGAAACGAAGAATGCTTGCCTGCTTCAAATCGCAGGAATCCGTGCTGCGAAATTTCCCCATCGTTCCGGAGCAATTCCGCCGCGCTCCACAATACGATTTTACGCAGCCGCCTCATCCGGGCATGCTGCACTATGAGCGGCTACCGTGGGGGATCACCGGTCATCGCTGGAGGGAACTGGCGGCCAGGTGCGAATGAAGATACTGAATGTTGCGTATCCGTTTGCGCGACTCGGAGAAGGTACGGCCGGGGGAGCTGAACAGGTCCTGTCCATGCTCGATCTTGCGCTGTGGCGCGAGGGCCACGAATCGTACGTCGTTGCGTGCGAAGGTTCTGCGGTTTGTGGACAATTGCTGCCGACGCCGCTGCCACAAGGCGGCTTCGGTTCCGCGGCGCGGCGGAGTACGTGGACGATATACCGGTCCGCGATCGCCCATGCCATCGAAAAGTGGAAGCCCGATCTGGTCCACATGCATGGGATCGATTTCCCGCAGTATTTACCCTCCTCCGGCGCGCCCGTGATCGCGACGCTGCATCTGCCGCCTGCCTGGTACGATGCCGGGGTCTTTGAGATTCGGCGCCCGCAAACATGGCTGCACTGCGTCTCCCGATTGCAGCAGGACGCATGTCCGAAGCCTGCGAATCTGCTGCCCTTCATCGCCAACGGTGTTCCCGAAAACCTCCCTGCAAAACATGTTTCCAGGCGTAAGCTCGCCGTATCCCTGGGCCGAATCTGCCCGGAGAAGGGATATCATCTTGCGTTGGCTGCATCGCAAAAGGCCGGAATGCCGTTTTTGCTGGCGGGAGAGGTCTACGGTTACGAGGAGCACCAGCGCTACTTCAGGGAGCAGATCCTTCCTCATTGCGGGAAGGAGGCGCGCTTTATCGGCGCGGTTGGACCGCGGCGAAAACGGCGGCTGCTCTCGGCAGCGACTTGCTTGTTAGTTCCCAGCCTTGCGCCGGAAACCAGCTCGCTGGTGGCGATGGAGGCCGCGATGTGCGGGACGCCGGTCGTCGCGTTCCGAGCGGGCGCGCTCCCGGAGATCGTACAGGACAAGGTAACCGGTTTTCTGGTTGACGATGTGTGGCAGATGGCGGAGGCGATACACGAGTGCCGCCATATCGATCCTGTTATATGCCGGAATTCAGCCCTTGTTCGTTTCTCCGGCAGGGTCATGGTTTCAAGTTATCTGCAAATGTATGAGCGATTGATCGGACGATGAGCATCGAAGTAATCGATACCCTGGAAAGACTGGAGACGCTGGACACGGATTGGCTGGCCCTGTGGCAAAGCTGTCCGACGGCAACCCCTTTTCAGTCCCCGCAATGGCTGCTGCCCTGGACGAGATACCTCTTCGGCGGCGGGCAAATTTGCGCTCTGGCGATCCGGGATACCGACAAGTTGATCGGCTTCGCGCCGCTGTTCCGTTGGGGAACGCAGCGGCTTACCGTTTCGTTTATGGGCGCCGGGATCAGCGACTATGGAGACCTGCTTTTCGCGCCTGGGCGCGAGGCGGAATGCGTGTCCACGGTACAGCGCATCCTTGCCGACAAACTTTCAGACTGGGATGTGCTCGATCTGCAGGAACTGCGGTGCGGGTCGGGATTGCTCGATGGGTTACGCGATGGATGGCGGGCTGACGAGTGCTCCATCTGCCCCGTGCTCGACTTGAGCACGTTCCCCGCTTCGATGGATCACAAGCACCGCACCGATGTGCGGCGGGCCCGGAACAAGTTATCGAAGAGCGGGGATCTGCGGTTTGCGACAGCGAACGAGACGACGCTTGCGGCTTTCCTCGACGAATTCTTTCGATTGCATGATGCCCGTTGGGGTGCACTCAGCGATTCGCTCCAGCAGTTCCACCGGGAGGTTGCGCAGGGTTTCCTTAAGACGGGCCATTTGAGGTTATCTCTATTGCAAACTGGCGAAAGCGTTGCGGCTGCAATCTATGCTTTCGTTTCGGGGAAGACACTCTATTGCTATCTCACCGGTTTCGATCCGGACATGTCGAAGCTGAGTCCCGGCGCTGTGCTCCTCGGTTGGGTGATTGAGCAAGCGATTGCGGAGGGGCTGGCTGAAGTGGATTTCCTGCGGCAAGGCGAAGCGTACAAGTACCTCTGGGGGGCGCGGAATCGGACTAACTACCTGATTCGACAGGGAGGGCCTGACAATGCCGATAAGAGTCATTGACACACTGCCAAAACCGGCATACTATACACCAATCAGGTAGAGATCTCGTCCATCTCCCGATCGCATAACTTTCCCCTGTTGCCCCGTTTGCAAGTGTCTTTGGCACAGCTGTTGTCTGACAGCGCAACCGTAACCAGAGGATTTGTCGATGACCTCATCGCTAAGCGCAGAAACACAGGAGAAACTTCTGTCCCGTGGTTTTTCACGGAGACATTTTGCCCGGATCGCCAGCATGATCGGAGGGTGCGCAGGCCGCACCTGGCCTGCCTGGCCCACGAAAGTACGCGTCACCATTGGGTCGCCGGAAGAAATGAAACGCTTCCAAACAGCCCTGCTGAAAGTGACCGCATAGTCGAACAGCCGCGGATAGATGCAATCCGCGGCATTGCTTCTCTGTCTTGGTGTAACCGCCGCACCGTCGCGGCGACTCTCCCAGGGGTGGGAGTTTCACTAAGTCCAAATGTCTAAGGTTCAAGGGGGGGATATATGCGAAGGTTTTCTATCTCCATCGCCGCGGCGATGACGTTCAGCGCGGTTATGTACGCGCAGTCATACCAGGGAGGCATTCGAGGCATTGTCATGGACGCCAACGGGGGCGCAATGACCAATGCCAAGATTACCTTGACCGACCAGGCTACCAGTGTGGCCCGATCCGCACTGACGACCGGCTCGGGAGAGTACGTATATACCTCGGTGGATCCCGCTACTTACACCCTCGCCGCGGAGGCGCCGGGCTTCAAGCGATACGAACGAACTGGGATCGTCATCGGCACGCAACAGTCACTCACCGTCGATATCCGGATGGATCTTGGCGCGGTGACCGACAGCGTTCAAGTCGCGGAGGACGTCTCGTTGATCGAGTCCTCTAATGCCTCGACCGGGCAGGAGATCGATCGGCAAAAGCTGGTTGATCTTCCCCTCCTCGGCCGCAACCCGTTCATGTTCGCAAAGCTTTCGCAAAACGTCGTACAGGTGGGCGACCCGCGCTTTAACCGCTTTCAGGACCAATCGGGCTCATCGCAGATTTCGATTGCCGGCGGGCCGATTCGGGGCAACAATTACCTGATCGATGGCGTGCCAATCACGGATTCCGTAAATCGGGCCGTTATCATTCCCTCGCTTGAGGCCGTGCAGGAAGTGAAGCTCCAGGCCAATACTTATGATGCGGAAATGGGCCGTACGGGAGGGGGAGTGTTCAACACGTTTCTAAAGTCGGGGACGAACAGCTATCACGGTTCGCTATTCGGCTACACGCGCCAGACCGATTGGCTCGCCAATGATTTCTTCTACAATCGCAGCGGCACGCTGCGGGCCGATCAGCCCTTCTATAACTTCGGCGCGTCATTGGGCGGACCTGTCTCCGTTCCCAAGGTTTACAACGGAAAAAACCGGAGCTTTGTCTGGGCGGCATGGGAAGGCTACCGGCAGAAGTCGCCTCTCTCCAATGGATCTACGGTTCCGACAGCCGCCGAGCGCGTGGGTAACTTTTCACAGAGCCCTTACACCATTTATGATCCACTCACGTCGGTAAAGAACGCGGACGGCTCGGTCACCCGGCAACCATTCGCGGGGAATGTCATCCCCCAAAATCGTCTCAATCCCGCGGGTCTGGCGATTGCCTCCTACTATCCGATACCACAGACCAACGTTGCCGGCGTGAATAACTATCAAGGGACGGACACCCTGACCGACCGTGCCGACGAGTTTACTGTCAAAGGCGATCAAGAGGTGTTCCAGTGGTGGAAGGTAAATGCATCTTACCTTCACTACAAGTCGCGGGAGCCGAGTGGCGACTTGCTGCACACCGCGGGTAGTAATCAAAACTTGTTGTACCGCAAAGTGGACGCGGTCCAGCTGAATAGCGTTATGACTCCGAACGCGACCACGGTGGTCAGTGTCCGCTACGGCTTCAACCGGTTTCCGAACGACGTCTTGGAGCAATCCAACGGATTGAATCTGACTACGCTGGGACTTCCGGCCTACTATAACAGCGCGGTGCAGGCCCGCGCTTTCCCGGGCATTAATATGCAGACCAGCGCGAACCTGGGAGATAACAGTCAGGGCTCAACCGTTTTCTACTCGCGCAGCTTTCTTGCTTCCATCGCGAAGTACTTCGGAAAGCATAGCGTAAAAGCGGGCTTCGATTACCGCAAACTGCACATCGACTTCATCGACTTGTCGAATGCTTCGGGCAACTTCTCTTTCGATAACGGCTTCACGCGCGCCGATCCCACCCAACCGAGCGCCAGTGGGAATGATATAGCTAGTCTCCTGTTGGGCTATCCCTCCGGCGGAGCCCTGGATGTGGCCACTAAACTCTACACCTACATCAACTACTACGCAGGGTACATTCACGATGACTATCGCATCACCAGCAAGTTGACTCTGAACATTGGCTTACGTTATGAGTACGAAACCGGTATTGCGGAAGCACATAACCGCTACGCGGTAGGCTTCGACCGGAACGTCGTGAATCCCCTGGCGGCAAACGTCACCGGAGTGGTTCCGCGCGGCGGCATCCTGTTTGCCGGGCAGAACGGGAATCCAACCACCTGCTGCAGTCCCTCGAAGACTAAGTTCGCCCCTCGTTTCGGTGCGGCTTATGCATACGATTCGAAGACCACCATCCGGGGCGGATACGGCATATTCTATGCGCCCATTCCGTATTCCGGTTCGGGAAGTCTGGCGCCCGGCTATCAGGCCTCGACTGCTTACGTTTCCTCGAACGATGGCGGGTTGACTCCGGCCAATTCGCTCACCAATCCGTATCCGAACGGTTTCCTGC
This sequence comes from Bryobacterales bacterium, assembly GCA_025462965.1. Taxonomy (GTDB): domain Bacteria; phylum Acidobacteriota; class Terriglobia; order Bryobacterales; family Bryobacteraceae; genus JALYXI01. The sequence goes on along the minus strand of JAOAPQ010000115.1, from coordinate 1,648 downwards.
AGCCTGTTGGAAACGCGCTCGGGCTACTGCAAAGCGTGGGCAGTTCCGTGACAGTCCTCGATCAATTCCGCAAGAGCCCAATTGTGCACCAATACTCGTTTGATATACAGCGCGAGCTGCCGTTCAAGATCGGACTCGTATTGGGTTATGTCGGCTCTCTTTCGCGCAATCTGCCGCCCGGAGCAAACGTAAACATCAACCAGCTATCCCCCGCGTATCTGTCGCAGGGCGCCAATCTCTTTAATGCCGTGCCGAACCCCTACTACGGGAACGGCGGGACGGGTGTCATCGGCGGTAAAACGATTAGTCTTTCCCAGTCCTTGAGACCCTACTCGGAGTTTTCGTCCGTCAATATCGCGACCAGCGCATCCAAGGCCCGCTACGATTCGTTCGTTGTAAAAGTACAAAAACGCATGTCGAGCGGTCTTAACTTCCTGGGAACCTGGACCTATTCGAAGAATATGGATGCCTCCTTCGGCGCCGGTAACAGCCTTGTCAACTCGTCTACCTCCCCACAGGATGCTTACAACCTGGGCGCCGAGTACGCTTACGCGATCAACGATACGCCTCACACGGTAACCGGTTCGTTTACATATGAACTGCCGTTCGGTACCGGCAAGCCGTTCTCAACCGGCAATCGGTTTCTTACTTACTTCGCCGGCGGCTGGAGCCTGAATGGTACGGCTCAGTACCGGACTGGATTCCCGCTTGCCATCACGCAGAGCACCAATAACAATTCGATCATCGGCGCCGGCATACAGCGGCCCAACGCAACCGGTCTTAGCCCCAGCGTTTCAGGCAGCGTGGAAAGCCGGCTCGATCACTACATCAGCGCGGCCGCATTTTCGACTGCACCGGCGTTTACGTTCGGCAACCTGGCGCGCACCATTGGCTACCGCGGTCCAGGACAAAAGAACTGGGATATCTCAGCCTTCAAGAACCTGAGAATCACAGAGAAATTCACAGGTCAGTTTCGGGCGGAGGCTCTAAACGTTTTCAATAGCCCGCTGTTTCAGGGTCCGAATGTGAGTTACGGCAGCAGCAATTTCGGAAAGATCACACAGCAGAGGAACTTCTCGCGCCTGCTTCAGCTCGGCGCCCGGTTCTATTTCTGAGGTGACTAAGAGCGTCGGAGCGTCCGCGATCGGGCAGTTCATAATTGAACTTGCCCGAACCTAAAATGACGCTCCGAATCGCACTCTTCACAACTACACTCTTCTTCTCGTCCATGCTGCCGGCGCAGGAAGACAGGGCCGAAGCCCAGAGGAATCCATTCTCCGGCAACGCCCAGGCCGTTGCAGCCGGTCAAACGCTCTACAACCAGGCCTGTGTCGCCTGCCACGGAACCGGCGCTCGCGGCGATCGAGCTCCGTCACTTGCCACCGGCGCCTTCCCGCACGGCGGCGCTGACGGAGAAATCTTCATTAACATCCGCGGTGGAATTCGCGGCACACAAATGCCCGGATTCAATCAGTTCTCTACCGATCAGATCTGGCAAGTTGTTTCCTACTTGCGAAGCTTGTCGGGACCGTCAGCGGCGCCGGTCGCCCGCGAAAACGTACCGGGCTCTCCCGCAGTCGGGCAACAGGTCTTCGCCGGCAAAGGCAGGTGCGCGGAATGTCACCAGGTGAATGGCGTAGGAACGGCG
>JAOAPQ010000103.1 GCA_025462965.1 Bryobacterales bacterium | reverse complement strand
TCCGCATTCACGGCCGCGGCCAGCGCACCGACTCGTGCGTCAACCAGGGTTTCCGCTCTGCGCAATTCCACGTCGCCCCTTGTTCCATCACAGGCTGCCGCTAGCGCCGCGTCCGAGATGCCGACGGGCAAATACAAATAGTGCAAGTCATCGGTTCGAACCCATGTCTCAACATGACGAGGGACCAGGCACATTTCGCCCACGCCAAAAGTAAGTCTCATCATCTCAGAACGGCGCAAGCCAACTTCAATGGAACCAGTCCGCAACGCCATCATGAGAACCGGCTGATGTTGCACCCACATGCGCGGCTCTGTGACAGGCTCAAGTACGTTGAGTTCAACCCTCATTTCTATTTCACTCCGCTTCGTTTGATGCTTGTCTCTAAACGGAGGTGACTGCTTCCGCAAAAAAAACAAAAAGACGAACCGCTCCACTGCAATCCTCGGCCTGGCGCACAGCGACGAATCTGTGTCCCGGTAGGAAGAACCCGCGTGGTCGAGTCTTATTCCGGGCGAGAAGAACGTAGGTCACGGCGCCACGGTGTGCTTGTGATCGGCGCCGGGCAGGACCGGATCCCCAACTCCCTTCAGACGCGCGCTTTGGCAGACTCCATTCCGGGGGCCTCGTATAAGGAAATCGATTCCGGACACATTGCTCTTTTTGAACGGGCGGACGAATTCATCAGGCTGGCGATCAGACGCCCGACGGGCGCGCCGTTCGCCTTCGCCTCGGAACCATACTGACGCGATCGTCCGCAGATCCTGCCAGACACGCGACGCGCGGTCGCTCAATTCTCTCCCGCGCCTCCTGCATGGTCGCCGGATGAGAAAAAAACACACCATTGACGGAACTGGTAAGCCGGTGCGCAAATGAAGCTGAGAACTGGCGCGGCCCTCGAAACGGAAGGTAATGGGAGTACCGCTCCACTCCTCGCCTGTCTCGTATACCATTCCGCCAGCGCGAGCGGGTGGCTACGCGACAGCATTCGCAAGACTCGTGGACTGAGGTTCATGACGGTGCGCTAAAATCGATAATCCCGTATGGTCCGAAACTGCCTGAATTCACGCTGGTTCGTGCGACGTTGAGCATCGCGACAATAAGCTGACGAGATGCCGAGAGTCCTGGATCCGTTCCGGTTCGTGCTGATCGCCGTGACCGGGTGGATGGACCAACGCCAGCTACAGATCATTGGTTACCTTCACGAGGAGAACCGGGTTCTTCGCGAGCAACTGGGCGGACAGCGGGTGCGGCTCGACAAGGAGACGCTACTGTTATCGGTAGAGCCTGTTCAGGTGAGCCAGGTCGATGTGATCACGCCAGCCGCGTCCATGCCCGGAGCGACCCTCTCCGGGCTTTCGACGCTGAAAACGTCTTGGAACCAATTTGGGGCAGTCACTCCGCAGGTGTGGAAATTCAACTTTCCAAAGTTCGCGGCGCCGACCATCGCCGGCGGGAAGGTCTTTCTGGGCACGTTCGATGGAACCGCGGATTACGAGAATCACCCGGGATATCTTCTGGTGTTCGGCCTCTCGTAATAAACCTAATTAGATCCTGGTAATGACAACGCGCTGCACTGATCGCCGATTGTTACATTCGGATCCAGAGGGCTTGTTGTTCGGCAATTCGCATGATAGGAACGAGAAGTCGGCATCGCGACTGCGATTGCCGAGTCGCAGGTTCGGCGATCCCTGGCGCGTTTTCCAGGACCGATCCACTCTTGAGGAGAGCCTTCCTGCGACCATCCTTTCACATTGACGCGAAAACGCCCTCGTGTACCGAGATCGGCCAGCTCCGGGCGAATTTGCAAGAACGCCGCTGACGACACTGGACCGCGGTCAGGTCCGTACGGCGGGAATATTTGCCGAATTCAGGTGTTCTAACAGTGTAAGTCGACAGCAGTGATGTAAATGTATCTACGCAATGTATTAGCCGCATCGGCATCATCCAACAATCGTCCTGCAATCGTTCCTGACAGACCTGCGAAACATATCCGTCCGACACGGAACGGTGTCGACGAGTTGTATATCGATCTGCTGATCGCCCGGCTGACCGAGGCGGGCGATGCACCCGTGTTGCGGCACAAGGGCCAGAACACTAGTGGGGCTGATCTCCTGAAATCGATTTACCGGTACGCCCGCACTCTTGCGCGGATCGGTATTCAAAGGGGTAGTCTCGTTGCCCTGTTCGCGCCTAACTGTCCCGATACGCTCGCGGTCCGCTACGCAGCCAACTTGGTTGGGGCGGCATCGTACTATCTCTCCGACCCATCCGATCCGCAGCGTCGAGCGGAGCTGCTAGCCCAAACCGACCCTGGACTGCTGGTCCTTTTTCCCGAGACCGCCGATCTGTTGCCGACCGGAGCTGCGGTTCAGGTTGCCACTGTCGGCAGCGACCTCAACAACGGGTCGTTTCGCCTCGACGAACGCGCGGCATCTCAATCGAGCGCTCCCATGGCGAGCGTGGGTCGCCCCGACGATCTCGCAACCATCATCTCCTCCGGTGGGACAACAGGTGTCCCAAAGGGCAGTTGGCGGTCGTTCGCTAGCTACACGGCTATGGTCAACTTTCCCAGTCCGGCCGGCCGCCGTCAGTTAATCAACGGGCCGATGGCCAATCTATCTCAAGTTCTAATAGACGTCACCCTGCTCGGCGGGGGCTCAGTGGTGCTGCAAGACTCGTATGACGCCGAAGGCACCCTCAAGGCCATTGACTCCGAGCGGATCACCGATCTCTTCCTGGTTGAACCACAGTTATTCGAGGTCATGGATCATCCCGACGTTGCTCGCCGGGATCTCTCGTCGCTACGAACGATTACCCACATCGGTGATCTTGCAGCGCCCACGCTACGGCGGCGGGCGCGAGAACGTTTTGGAGCCGTTCTGGCCCATACGTATGGAGCTAGCGAGATGGGCCTCGTTAGCGCGCTCTCCCCGGCAGAGCATGACCTGGCTAACGCCGAGCTATTTAGTTGCGCCGGCCGTCCCCTACCTGGTGTCCACGTGAGATTCCGCCGTGACGACGGCACGCTCGCACCCACCGGCGAGATTGGAAATATTGAAGTGCGCTCGCCAGTTGTAGCCGGAGGTTACTACAAGCGTCCCGACTTACAGACATCGTTTCGGGACGGATGGTTCCGTAGCAGCGATCTGGGCTATCTCGATGCGGGTGGCTATTTGCACGTTCGCGGCCGCGCGGATGAAATCGCCTGGATCGACGGGAAGATGGTGAGCGCTCTTCTTCTTCAGGACACGTTGTGCCAACTGTCCAGCGTACGTTATGCAGCCATTGTGAGGGACGTCAACTTGGATTTCTGGATTGCGGCCGTCGTACCCTGGCCAGGGTTACTCATCGACCTCGCGCAATGCCGGGAAACCATTATTTCGCTCCACGGCTTAACGTCCGTAGTCGTCGTCCGAGTTGATCGGGTGCCGCTCACGCCCCAGGGCAAAGTGGACAGGGTTGCCGTTTCCCAACTCGGCCGCCAATTTGCCTCCTGGCCGGCAGTGTAGAGTGCGAAGGCCGGCGCGGCTTCGATCAAGCTTCCCGTTGCCCGGCGCGGGCATCAGTCCTCAAAAGTCGGCTCGTGACTGAAAAGGCCCCGACTGTCGCCTCGTGGCCCGGAAGCGGGCTTTAGGGTATTCCGGGCCCTTCTGCTCAGGCCGCGAGTTCACTTCAACGCCTTGCGCATGATACGTTCAAGTGAATCGCGGCATTCCAAACGAATCTGTCTGCAAGAATAGCTCATCTAATTGCTGTTGGTGTAAGTTGTGTTTCGTTATCCCATTCCACTAGTTGTGGTTGCTGTAGTGGTGGCGATTGAGCTGTTACTCTGGCCGCTCAGCGAGGCGCGCATTCCTTTTTTGCTATTCGTGATTGCGGCTGTCCCCGCCGCTTTCTTATTTGACCGGCTCAAGTCGGCTGCGCGGGAGGCCGAAGGCGTCGCCAAACGCACCGTGGAGATACTCGAGAGCATCCGGGACGGATTCCTGGCTTTGGACCATGAGTTCCGCTTTACGTACGTAAACCAGGCAGCGGAAAGCCTGATGTCGAGGCCCAAGGCGGAACTTCTCGGAAAGAGCGTCTGGGAAGTGTACCCGGAGCTGCTTGGAACCATTGCCGAAGCCAATTGCCACCGGGCGCTTGCCGAGCATACGCCTTTGCACTTCGAGTATCGCGATTCGGTCTCGAACAGGTGGGCTGACGTCAGCATTTATCCCGCCACCGGTGGCGGACTCTCCGCCGCCTTCCGTGAGATTACGGATGAAAAGCAGGCGCAGGCGATGTTGCGGGAAAACGAGGAACGATTCCGGTTCAGCCTGGAGGCGGCCAATGTGGGGACCTGGGAGTGGAACATCGCCACGGGCGAAGACCGCTGGTCCGAGAATATGGAATCGATCCACGGAATGCCGCCGGGTTTTCACGGAAAGATCGAAGACATGATCCGAACCGTTCATCCCCAAGATCGGGATATGGTGCGCGGCAAGATCAGGCGCGGCATCGAGAGCGGAGAGCAGTATGAGGTGGAATACCGCACCATCGGCCAGGACGGCAAGGTGGGTTGGGTAGAGGCGAAGGGCCGTGTCCTTTACGATCGGCGCACCGGGCAACCTCTGCGCATGATAGGCATCTCCACGAATATTACGGAGCGCAAAAACGCCGAACAAGCGCTTCGGGATAGTGAAGCGCGGTTCCGGACACTGGCCAGGCACGCGCCGGTCGGCATATTCCAACTCGATAGAAACGGCTCAAATGTTTTTGTAAACGAGCGCTGGAGAACGCAGGCGGGAATGACGCCCGAGCAAGCACTCGATCATGGCTGGTTGAGCGCGGTACATCCGGACGATCGTGACGGCCTGATGCGGGTGCGTTCCGAAGCGATAGGCCGCGGTCAGCGGTATACCGCCAGTTACCGCGTTCAAGCGCCGGACGGAAAACTCACCTGGGTCGAGACCTTGGCCGTGCCCATTCGCGACAACTCTGGAGAACTCACGGGGTACATCGGAACAGCTATCGACATGACGGAACACAAGCTCTGGGCGGACGAGCTCGCGCGGGCAAACAAAGAGGTCAGCGACGTACTCGAGAGTATCACGGAGATGTTTATCGCCGTGGATCGTGAGTGGCGCTTCACGTACGCTAACCGGCCCGCGATAGATAAAATCGGTAAGTCGCGCGAAGAGATTCTGGGCAAAAACATCTGGAAATTAATCCCCGAGCTAACAGCGACGGCCTTTCGATCTCCATTCGAGCGCGTGATGGCGGAACGCGTGCCCATAGATTTTGAATTCGTAGGTCCGCGAGGCACATGGTTGGACGTGCACGCTCATCCGGCCGAAGGCGGGCTTTCGGCTTACGTTCTCGACGTCACCGAGCGCAAAAAGAACGAGGAGGAGCTTTCGCGATTAGCAGCAATTGTCGAGTCTTCCGACGACGCAATCCTGAGCCTTGCGGTGGACGGCACGGTGCTGACCTGGAATGGGGGCGCCGAAAGAATCTACGGGTACTCCGCTCAAGAGATGATCGGCCGCAACCTGAGTCTGATAGACCGGCGGGACGGGCAGCCTGATGAAAGGGAGCGAATGCTGGAGTCTGTGAAGCGGGGAGAAAGTGTCCGCTATTTCCAAACCACGCGGATACGCAAGGATGGCAGGTTGATTTGGATTTCAATAACGGCATCCCCGATTCGGGACAGACGTGGCGAGGTGGTGGCCATCTCGACTAGTGTGCGCGACATTACCGAGATCAAAGTTCTCGAGGAGCAGCTTCGCCAGGCGGCCAAGCTGGAAAGTCTCGGAGTTCTCGCCGGCGGAATTGCCCACGATTTTAATAACCTTCTGGTCGGAATCCTCGGAAACGCCAGCCTGGTGAGCGATCTTTTGCCGCCCACCAGTCCCGCCCGGCCGATGCTCGACGGCGTGATCAACGCCGGCGAGCGAGCGGCAATGCTGACACAGCAGATGTTGGCCTATTCAGGAAAGGGGAAGTTCGTTATACAGCCGGTGGATATTTCGGATTTGGTCAGGGAAATGACGACGCTGGTACAGGCATCCGTTCCTAAAACGGTAGCGTTACGGCTGCGGCTCGCGCCAGGCTTGCCGCCGGTGGTCGCCGACGTGGCGCAACTCCAGCAGCTCATCATGAACCTGGTAATCAACGGGGCCGAGGCGATCGGCGATCATCCTGGCTCGGTGACCGTTACTACCGGCGAGCAACAGACTGTTGATGGTGAATCTGTTGGAACCACGGTCGGGGCCGATCCGGTCACACCAGGGAAGTACGTGTTTTTCGAAGTGCAAGACAATGGAGCCGGAATGGATGGAGCGACTATCGCCAAAATTTTCGATCCATTTTTCACCACGAAATTCACCGGACGCGGTCTGGGATTATCAGCGGCGCTCGGAATTGTGAGAGGCCATGAGGGATTTATGCAGGTCGCGAGCAGCCCCGGGCGTGGCAGTACGTTCAAAGTCCTGTTTCCCGCCGCCCAGGAAAAAATAACGCCACCGCCGGTTCGCGTAGTGAACGAGGACCTCTCGGGGTCCGGCGTCATTCTGCTGGTCGACGACGAGGTGCTGGTTCGCCGCATTGCGGCCACTACGCTTGCACACCACGGATACACGATCCTCGAAGCCGGTAACGGCCTGGAAGCGATTGAGCTGTTCCAGCGCAACTCGAGCCGGATCGCTCTGGTGGTTCTCGACCTGAGCATGCCGCTGATGGGCGGCGAGGAATGCCTGAGCCGGCTGAAGAGCATTAAGCCGGATGTGCCCGTCCTCCTCTCCAGCGGTTTCAGCGAAACAGAGGCTGCGCGCTGTTTCCAATCGGCCGGCGTGGCGAGCTTCCTGCAAAAACCATACACCGCCCAGCAGCTTGCCGAACTGGTGAAAGCCGCGCTGAGCGGCAGAGGCAGGACTTCGGGACGCATAGCGTAAAGCCGGTGGATGTAGCGAGGCTCAGGTCCATCGTTATTCGGGAAGCACTCTTCTCACAGAACCAGATGCATAGCATCGAGCGATCATGGAGTCAAAGAGGCACTTTGGGCACTTTGGGCCGGGATATCCGCCGCAGTTGAGTACTCCCGCTCCAATAAACCGCAATGCGTTGTGACGGCCTGACCAAACGATAAACTCCTTCGAACTACCGTCGGACTCTACGTCCGGCAATCCACACGGATGAGTCGTCATGCCGCGGAAGTGCTGGACTGACAAGTCGTTAGCGTCGCGGGTCGCGCTCAGGACACCGTGGGCTCAAGAAGGATTTTGTCGTTGACAGCATTTCGGAGCCGCTGCTTGTAGCCAAGGTATCGTTCCGTCGTTTGAACGCTGACATGACCGAGCAAGAATTGGATTTGCTCAAGCTCCCCGCCTGCCTCATGACACAGACGGGCGCACGTGCGACGAAGATCGTGAGGCGCAACACGATCCAGACCGCATTTCGAGGACCCGGCCTTCACGACGCCCCAATCACCCTTGGACTGAAACCGCTCGTCCCAATTCGATGGGCCTTATTGATCGCCCGAAATACAGGGCCGGTCGAGATACCGGCGGCGGTCAACCAGCGGTCCACGGCGACCTTTACCCATGTCGGGACGGGAACAGTGCGATCCTCAAGCTCTTGCTCATCTCGATACCCGTGGCTCTGACTAGAAACGCCATGGCTCTATTGCCGCCAACGGCGCGTACCGCCAAGCCTTTATTGCTCTCTCAAATCAAAACCGCACAACAAGGAGAACCTATGCCACTATTGGGCTGTCCCGGTCATAGAATTACTTGATTCTCCGGCTGACGTCAGTATAGGTCCAGCGAAATGGTTTGGCAGACTTGCCGTAGAGGCGGATGTATTTCATCAGCTTGCGTGAGAGGTCGGCGACTGAGGTGAAGACACCCCGGTCGATTACGTCACGCTGGATTTTGGCAAACCAGATCTCGACCTGATTCAACCAGGAGGAGTAAGTCGGGGTGAAGTGGAATCGCACTCGCGGATTCCGATCGAGAAACTCGGCCACACTCTTCGTCTTGTGGGCAGAGAGGTTGTCCAGAACAATGTGGATCTCTTTCGACCCGGGGGTTCGCGCGACGATCTCCGTCATGAAGGCCAGGAAGTCTTCGCTGGTGTGCCGCCGGGCCGTTTTGCCGTGAACCTGCCCGCTTTTCACATCCAGTGCCGCGTAAAGCGAAAGGGTTCCGTGGCGGTAATATTCGAATCCATGCTTTTCCGCTCGGCCC
>JAOAPQ010000100.1 GCA_025462965.1 Bryobacterales bacterium | reverse complement strand
GACCGGCGACTCGGTCAAAATGACACCTTGAACGGCCACTATGTGGCATCGTGGTACCGCACTGACAACGGGTTCGATCCGATCGCGCCGTACGGCGCGCTACCGGGATATCGCACGACCATCCTGCAGCACGGACAAAACGGGGGCGGAGACTGGACGCACATCTTCACACCGAAGTTGGTCAATGAATTACGCGTCGGATTCAACGGCGAAGATGGACAGTGGCTGCTGAATGACAACACCAATTGGACGTGCAAGCTCGGCTTGCCTGACGTTACGGCTTCCGTGCCGGGAACGCCGGCGACGCCATGCGCGAAGACGATCATGTCCGGTTGGCCGAACATTTCCGTTGCCGGCTACGATGGCATCGGCTATGGCCTCCAGGAACCGGAGGTACATCCGACGTATACGTACCACGCTTCGGAAAACCTCGCCTGGAGCCCGGGTTTCGATGGCGGCAGGCACCAGATCAAATTTGGCTTTGACACTCGCTATTACCGCTACCAGATCCTGTGGGGAACGGTCGCGCCTCGCGGTCTTTGGACATTCAACGGCGGCCCCGTCAACAATCCGCTCAATCCCACGCGAAGCCCGCTCGTCCAGCTTCTGCAAGGTACGCCCGACAACGCCACGGACATTAGCAACGGAAACCTGGAGCATTTCCGGCAGCACACTTACGCCGGGTATGTGCAGGATGATTACCACATCTCCCCGACCCTGACAGCGAATCTGGGGCTGCGTTGGGAGTTCAACGGGCCGCAATTCGACCCTCTGAACCAACTAAGCATTCCGAACCTGAGCCCCGCCTCGGCAACTTGCTCGCCGAAGCCAGCCTGTCAATTTACCGTCGCCGGGACAAACGGGCTGCCGCGAGCCACCTATAACCCGTATTACAAGAATTTCAATCCGCGTATCGGCCTCGCTTGGCGGCCGCTCAAGAACGACAGGATGGTGGTACGCTCCGCCGGCGGCATCTACACCGATACAGTGACCATTCTGGGATTGAGTGTCGGGCTGCAGCCTCCTAACCGGTCAAACAATCTTGTCCAGAACCCCACCGGCACGCTGACGCTTCAAAACATTCTGAGCCAGCCGCCTACGTCTATTCTTCAAACCGGAACACTGATTGACCGGAACTTCAAGGACCCGTACTACGAACAATGGAACCTGGATCTCCAGTATTCGCTGATGAACGACCTCATGCTCGATGTGGGTTATGTAGGAACGCACGGCGTCCGCATCAATGGTTCCCAGAACCTGAACCAGCCTAATATCGGTCAGCCGTCCCCGTATCCTTACTTTGGCCCCACCGTCAACGTGACGAACAATTCACGCAACAGTACCTATAACGCGATGCAGGTCAAGTTGGAAAAGCGCGGAGCTAAGGGAGCGTTCCTCACCTCGTACACCTGGTCCCGCTGCATCGACAACACCAACTATGGCGGCTCAGGCGGGGGTTCTACGCCGCAGTACGCGTTCAATCTGGCGGCCGAAAAAGGGCCCTGCAGTTTCAACGCGAACCAACGTTTGGTCTTCAGCTATATCTACGAACTTCCATTCGGCGCCGGCCATAATATGCTCGCCAGAGGATTTGCTTCCAAGATCGTCAGCCACTGGCAGATGACCGGAATCTATTCCGTACAGACCGGGCAGCCGTTTACAGTCAGCGATGCAGCGCCGCAAAGCGGCACGCTTCCTACCGGATCTCAGGACCGGCCGAACGTAGTCGGCGATCCATTGGTGGCCGGACCTGTGGCGGCAAATCCAACATGCGCCGCGCCGACTCAGGTCGGGGTTCCCAGCATGTGGTTCAATCCGTGCGCCTTTATGCTGGCTCCCGGGCAGTTCGGCAACAGTGGGCGCAACAATCTCAATGGTCCCGGATACAACAACCTGGATTTCTCGCTTCTGAAGACAATACCTTGGACAGAGACGCGGCGCATCGAGTTGCGAGGCGAGGCCTATAACCTGGCGAATCATCCGCAGTTCGATCTTCCCGCTCATACGTTCCCCGGTTCTACCTTCGGGAAAGTATTGACGTCGAATGCCTACGGCGGCCGCCCGCCACGCCAGATCCAACTGGGGCTCAAATTAATCTTCTAAAGGAACAACGCGGAAGGATTTGCGCGGTCGCCGGTCGGGACGGCCGCGCCAGCATCATACGTTTGGGTGCGCCCAGCTATTTCGGCCGGCTCATGCTGACTAAGAAGGAGACAACGTAAGACTCATGAAGCTCAATGTGTTCCGGATATCGCTGCCGGTCGTCGTGCTCTGTTGCCTTGTCACGGTTATCCCCGCGGCGGACCTGCCGAATAAGCCTCTGCCCAAGTTGAAGTTATTCTCGACCGGTGGCACTATCCAGGGCTCTGGTCCCCGCCGTGACGAGGTTGCTAACTATAAACCCGCGCGATTTACACCGAAACAGTTGCTCGACGATCTGCCTGAAGCCAACAAGGTTGCCGATATCACCTGCGAGGAAATTGCGGCAACGGGCAGCGGCGGCATCGATACCAAAATTCAGCTTAAGCTTGCGAAGCAGATAAACGCATGGCTGGCGCAGCCCGATTCTGCCGGTGCCGTGGTCACTCACGGCACCGCTACGCTGGAAGAGACAGCATACTTCCTCAATCTGGTAGTTCGTTCCGACAAGCCTGTGCTGGTGGTAGGCGCGATGCGGCCCCATTCGGCCATCAGCCGCGACGGCCCGCTCAATCTCTACAACGCGTTCCGGACCGCTGTAGCACCGGAGGCCCGTGACAAGGGTGTGATGGTGTTGCTCAATGACGAGATTAACGCCGCGCGTGATGTCACCAAGACAAACACCGAGAGGCCGAATACCTTTGAATCCCGGGATTTGGGTCCGATCGGATTCGCCGACTCAGACCGCATCGTGTTCTACCGGAGATTGCTCTACCGCCATACTCACAAATCGGAATTCGATGTCAGCCAGCTCAACGAATTGCCCAAGGTCGATATCGTTTACGGATACCAGGAAGGCGGTCGCGCCGCGGTCGACGCGTTGATTACTGCCGGAGCCAAAGGCATCGTCCTTGACGATAGCTCACCCGGCTTCGCCGCCGCGGTTAAAGACGGGCGGGCGAAAGGCATTGTGTTCGTTCAGAGCGATCGCAAAGGCAGCGGTCGCGTGCTCGAGAAAGAGACTTCGCTCGAGCGCTGCATCATAACGGCCGACAATCTTAACGCGCAGAAGGCCCGGCAGCTTTTAAGGATGGCATTGACTAAGACAACGGACCTGAAGGAAATCCAGCGGATGTTCAACGAGTATTAATTCCGTAGGGTACAAAATATGAAAACCACCTCTGTGCTCATCGCGCTCGGTAGTCTCGCTCACGCCATCACAGCGCAGGAAATTCCGAAGGCCGCGCCTCCTATAACCAAGGACACCTCCCATCTTCCTCAGGTAGTTCTGGTGTCGATGGGCGGGACGATCGCGAGCCGCGCTGCAGACCGCATGAATATAACTAACTACGGGGGCAAAAACACGCCCAGGGTCGATCCGCAGGACTGGCTGCACGATCTGCCGGAGTTGGCGAATCTCGCCCGGATCACTCTTGAGGATTTCCGGCCGGACGTCGATCGTAAAGAGCGGGAAACGTTCGAAGACATGCGAACCGTGGCAAAACGCCTAAATGAACTAGCGAGCGATCCGGCCGTTGACGGAGTGGTCGTTACGCATGGGACCAACACGATGGCCGAAGTCGCATTTTATGTGAATCTGACCGTCAAGACCGATAAGCCGATAGTCTTCGTTGGGTCGCAGCGCCCGTGGACGGGTATCTCGGGTGATGGCCCCATCAACCTTTTCGATGCGGTTCGCGTCGCCGCTTCCCCGTTGTCACGCGGGAAAGGGGTTCTGCATTGCATGAACTACAACATCAATACCGCGCGGGATGTCACGAAGACGAGCGCCTACCGGATACAAACCTTCAAGGGCGTCGATGTGGGCGTGATCGGTTTCGCCGACCCGGACAAGGTCGTCTATTACCGCGAGCCGACCCGTAAACATACCCTCACCTCGGAGTTCGCCGGGATGGATTTCGAATCACTTCCACCGGTGGAGATTTTCTACTCGTACACGGAAGCGCCTGGTTATGTCATTGATGCGGCCGTCGAACACGGCGCGAAAGGAATTGTCGTCGACGGCATCGGGGCCGGCGCCGCGACCAACTCGGAGACGGAAGCGATTAAGCGTGCCCAGGCAAAAGGGGTCGTGGTGGTGATGACGGCGCGCGTTCACGGCGGCCGGGTGCAGGAGACCGTGAATCGCACGGCGGCCAACTTGGTTAATGGAGACAATCTGCCTCCGGAAAAGGCTCGCATTCTACTGCAGCTCGCCCTGACAAAGACGAGCGACTGGCGGGCGGTAAAGAAGTATTTCGACGAGTATTAAACTTTTTGATTTTTAAGGAGACGACATGAAGATAAACACGCTGATCGGCGCCGGCCTTATATTTGCGCTTGCCGGGACCGCGATGGCACAGCAGCCAAGCGAGACCCTCATCCAGGGCGGACTGATCGTCACCTCGACCGGACGTATGCAAGGTGATCTGCGGATTAGAAACGGCGTGATCGCTGAAATAGGGCCGAACCTGACCGCGGCAGCCGGCGCCCGGGTGATTGACGCGAAAGGAATGCTGGTGCTTCCGGGCGGCATCGATCCACACGTACACCTGACGCCGATTCGAACGGCGACTTCGATGAAGGGCTCGGATGACTACACGTCTGCATCTCTCGCAGCGCTTGCGGGCGGCAAGACGACGATCAGCAATTTTATCAATCAGGAACCCAATGAGAGCGTGGAAACGACGCTGACGAACGCCGCTGCGGTCGTGAAAAAACAAGCGATCGCGGATGTGGTTCTGCATTACGTTGTCAGCAATCCGAAGAAGTTCACCGCGGCGGACCTCGAGACGTTGTACAAGCGCCAATTCACTCTGAAGATCTTCCTGATGCGGCCCGGGTTCGACGAGAACGCGGTCGCCTTCACGAAACTGATCGGACAGGCCGGCCAGGCGGGTCTGTTGACCATGCTGCACTGCGAGGACGCCAGTATCCTGGCCAACACTCATGAGCGGCTGTTCTCTGAAGGGCGCGGCCAGCTCAAGGGTCAGAACTTTGCCGATGCCGGTCCGGTTGCAGCGGAGGAAGTGGCAACTACGCGCGCCATGGGGATCAGCGAAACAACGGGCGCCCCTGTCTATATCGTCCATATGTCGTCGGAGCGCGCCATGCGCGCCGCGGAGGCCGCTCGTGCCCGCGGGGTCCCGGCTTACACCGAAGTCCGCTTCATCTACCTGCACTTGACCAAGGAGCGCTTCAACCAACCGGACGGTCCGACGTACACCGGCGCTCCGCCATTGCGCGACAAGAGCGACCAGGACTACCTCTGGAAGGCCATTGCCAACGGGAGCGGTGACGTCGTGGACACGGACCACGTCGGGTATACCCGCGATGAAAAAATGGATCCGGAGAACACGATCACCAAATCGCGGAATGCCGCGAACTATCTCCAGGATCAATTGCCGTTGCTGTACTCGGAGGGAGTGCGCAAGGGCCGCATCACGCTCGAGAGGATGGTAGCCCTGTCCTCGACCAACCCGGCGAAGCTGTTCGGGATGTACCCAAAGAAGGGCACAATCGCCGTGGGGTCTGATGCGGATGTGGTGATCTGGGATCCCAACCTGACGAAGAAGATTCGCGATGAGGACATTCTGTCGAACGGCCACTTCTCCATCTTCAACGGATGGGAGTTGACCGGTTGGCCGATCACAACCATTCGGCGCGGCGAAGTGGTCTACCAGAACGGCAAGATCAAGGCGAAAGCAGGCAGCGGCGAGATGGCGTCCCGGCACCACTGGGAGCGGCCCTAATGCCAAAACGGCTTGCAGTTTGGGCGGGCGTTGCATTCGCACTGGCTGGCACGGCGGCGCAGCAGCCAACCGAGATCCTGATCCGGAACGGACTGATCGTAACCTCGACCGGCCGAGTGCAGGGCGATCTGCGCATTCGCGACGGCAAGGTCGCGGAGATTGGGGCCAACCTGACTGCGGGCGCCGGAGTACAAGTGATCGACGCGTCGGGGAAGTTGATCCTGCCGGGAGGAATCGATCCGCACGTGCACCTGACGCCTGTTAGGACAGCGACCACCATGCAGGGCGCGGACGACTATACCAGCGGGTCGCTGTCAGCCCTCGCGGGCGGCAAGACGACCATCAGCAATTTCATCAATCAAGTCCCCGGCGAGCCCCTTGCGAAGACCCTGACGGAAGCCGCCCATCTGGTAAAGAAACAAGCGATCGCCGACGTGGTTCTCCACTATGTCGTCAGCGATCCCACCAAGCTGAGTCCGGCCGACATCGCGATGTTATACGACCGTCAATTTACGTTGAAGATCTTCATGATGCGGCCCGGGTTCGACGAGAACGCCGCCAGCTTCGTGAACCTGATTCGTGCGGCCGGCTCCGCTGGCCTGTTGACCATGTTGCATTGCGAAGATTCGAGCATCCTTACCACCGCGCGTGAACGGCTAATGGCGGAGGGTCGCGGCGCGCTCAAGGGGCAGAACTACTTCGAAAGCCGGCCCATCGTGGCGGAGGACATTGCCACCCAGCGCGCGGTCGCAATCAGCGAAGTGACGGGCGCCCCCATCTACATCGTCCATATGTCGTCCGAGCGCGCCATGCGCGCGGCGGAGGCCGGACGAGCCCGCGGATTGCCGGTTTACACCGAAGTGCGATTCATCTACCTGCATTTGACCAAGGAGCGGTTCAACGAGCCCAACGGTTCGATTTACACGGGAGCCCCGCCGTTGCGTGAGAAGAGCGACCAGGATTACCTTTGGAAGGCCATCGCCAACGGAAGCGGCGATATCGTGGATACGGATCACGTAGGGTATACGCGCGCCGAAAAAACGGATCCCGAGAGCACCATCATCAGAGCGCGGGAGGCGGCGAACTATCTCCAGGATCAGATGCCGCTGCTGTACTCGGAGGGAGTGCGCAAGGGTCGCATCACACTCGAGCAGATGGTGGCGCTGTCGTCCACCAACCCGGCGAAGCTATTTGGGATGTACCCAAAGAAGGGCACAATCGCGGTGGGTTCGGACGCGGATGTGGTGATCTGGGATCCCAACCTGACGAAGAAGATTCGCGATGAGGACATTCTGTCGAATGGCCATTTCTCGATCTTCAATGGATGGGAAGTGACCGGCTGGCCGATCGTCACGATCCGCCGCGGTGAAGTGGTTTTCCAGAGCGGCAGAATTACGGCGAAGGCGGGCAGCGGCCGGATGGCCCCTCGGCAGCACTGGCAGCGGCCATGACGGCTCGCGCCAGCTGCGGATCCGCAATGGCGCTATCACGGTGCGGGGCGAACTGATCCCAACCCGCCGGCGCAGGGCGGGGAAGGTGGTGCCCCCGGCGGCATCGGCGCACCGCTCTCCAATGTATTGGAATCGCGATCCGAGCCTCGTCGCGATAATCGGCATCATCCGTCATCGCCGCTCGAGCGGCGGAAGTCCTCCTTCCTGCTAAGCTGATCTCTCAGTCCTGTCTGATGAGTTCCGTCCCATCCGGTTGACGGCTTGATCGCTATGCTACGATGGTTTCTCCCACCGACGCCACGTCCTTCGCGTAACGGGCCCTCGTAGATTCCGACAACCAGGTTGTGTTCTTGTTTCCGGTCACGGTCTCGAGTTCACCTCCGGGCTTCGCCCGCCAGACCACGAGGACTGCCAAAGGCAGGAATATATGAAAGATTTCGCTTTACTGCCAGATCAGCGAAACGAGGGCGAAACACTCGGATCGCCCGTCCTGAAGGTCCCTCCCGGACTCGAGCAGGCGCGCGAACAGGTGGACCGTATCCTCGCCAGTGACACGCTCAGAGCCTCGGAGTCCGTCCGCCGGTTGTTGAGATTTCTCGCGGAGAAAGCCTTTTCCGGCGAGGCGGACGGGCTGAAGGAATACTCGATTGGCGTCGATGCTCTAGGTAAGCCCGCATCCTTCGATCCACGGCACGACGCGGGAGTCAGACTTCTCGCGTCCCGTCTACGGCTCAAATTGGATGAATACTACGCCAACGAGGGCGACGCCGACCCTGTGACGATCGAGATGCCGAGGGGCAGATTCAAGATCGTCTGGAAACCAAGAATGCGCGGCGGTGTTCCGGTTGCCGACCCGCCGCCCCTGACATCCGCTCTGCTCCCGTTGCATACGGCGCCTCCACCCGAGTTGCGCTATCTGAAAAGATGGGGAGGGCTTGCGATCGCTTTGATGCTGGTTTGCATCGTCCTCGCGGCTGTCGCAAAATGGTCGCTCTCCCGGCGGTCGTCAACGGTTGCGGTCGATCGCGCAATTTCAGAATCGTCGCCGGAACTGGAAGCTCTATGGAACCCAATCATCTCCTCCCGTAATCATGTGGTGATTGCGTTTTGGAATCCAGTGTTTGTCCGGTTTCAGCGGCATGGAAGTCCTGACGTTCTGTTTCGCACAGACGGCATCAAGGATTGGGAGGATGAGGTCAGGACTCCCGAGTTCGCCGGTCTGAAGCGCCTGTTTGGAAATGCCGAGGCCAAACCCACGCTGATCTACACTATGCGCGGTTCGCTGGTATCAATTTTTGCTTTAAGCCGGTTCTTCGCGAGCCGGCGCAGCGATGTTTCTCTTTCCAGGCTCGACGAACTTTCCTGGCAGCAGGTTGCGGATCACGATGTCGTGCTGGTGGCGCCTGCAACTCAGATCCGCGAAAGACAGTCGGCGTTACCAGTTTCGCCTGCTTTTGTCGTCGAAAAAAACGGAATCCGTAACCTCCGGCCTCATCCGGGTGAGCGGCCATTGTATGATGACCTAGATGACCCGCAGCAAAGCGACGGCGAAACCGTTGAACTCGTCTCCATGCTGCCGGGACCGGTTGGGCGGACCAGAGTCGTAAGCTTTGCGGGTAATCACTCCGCGGGACTCGTCGGCGGTATCCAGTCGCTGACGGATCCGGCCTTTGCCCGCCTGGTGGTCCAAAAACTCCGAGGGTCGTCGGCAGAACTTCCGCCTTACTATCAGATGATCATCAAAGTCAGGTACCGCGGCGACACCCCGACTTACACATCCTACGTGACCCATCGCACACTCGCCCTGAAGCAGAACTCGTCCGGTAACTAGCCCGTCCACATATCCGCTTCGAGCGCGCCCTGTCAGCCCAGTAGGCCCGTTCTACCTGTGTTGGAGAATTGCGGTAGTGCTCGGCCGCTCCTTGCGATAACGCCAGCATAGCTCGCGGACGATTGGAGTGGGCGTCATACAATCCAGGATCCCTGCCTGGCGCCTCAATAGCCCGTGCCGGGCCATGTTGACGGTTTCAAACCGTTTCGAAACCTGATGTACGTTATTGATTTCAAAGCGCCATAGAGCTGGGCTTCTCGCCTCTTCGCGCGGATGGCCGCCCCGTTCTCCGGCTGATGCTGCCATGATGAGCGCAGGTTAGTTCCGGCGCGACAGCAGAACGTCTCGCCAGTCGGGGAGCATCCCAAACCAGGGGAGAATGTAATGTCGCCAGCTGAGATCAAATTTGACCATTATGAAGGCCCGTTAGTGCGCACGCTGGAGCAGGCCGCTCACGCGCTGAATTCCGCCCCGTGTATCCAGGCGGGGCTAAACCGCACACTCGAGATTCTCGAAAAATGTTACGGAGTGACCCGTAGCGCCATCGTTCTTTGCTCGAATGGCACGAGCGAGTTGCGGGTTGAGGCTTCCCGCGGTTTGACGCCGGATCAGCACAAGGCCTTCCTTCGCATCGAGAACGGGCTCATTGACCGGGTGATCGGCAGCGGTAAACCCGCGGTAATCTCCAGGGCGGGCGGCGAATCGGTGTTCCACCAGCGAGGCGCTGCCTGCGTCATCAGCCAACCCAGCGAAACGACTTTCGTCTGCGTCCCCATCGTCATGGACCGCAAAACTTCCGGCACTTTGGGTGTGGATCTTCGATATGAGAAAAACAGGGACCACGAGCTCACACTCGCGTTCATGGGTCTTGTCGCTTCGATGATTGCGCAGAGATTGAGGATCGCGCACCTTTCCCGCCTCGAGAAGCAGCGGCTTACCGTTGAGATCCCGCACACTCGGAAACAGGTTCAGGAGCCCTGCGACTTTTCGAATCTGATCGGCACGAGCGGCCCGATGCAACAGGTTTACAAGCAACTTGCCAATGTGGCGCGGTCCAACGCGACCGTCATGATTCGCGGCGAGTCTGGTACAGGCAAAGAACTCATCGCTCAGGCGATTCATCACAATTCGACTCGCAAGAACGGCCCGTTCATTAAAGTAAACTGCGCGGCTCTTCCGGATGCCCTGATCGAATCCGAACTATTCGGGTACGAGAAGGGTGCCTTCACAGGCGCTCAGACCCAGAAAAAGGGACGTTTCGAACTGGCTGAGGGTGGAACCCTGTTCCTGGATGAAATCGGAGAACTGAATGCGACCACTGCGGTCAAGTTGCTGCGGGTTCTCCAGGAACGCGAATTCGAGCGCGTGGGCGGAACACGCACTGTGAAGGCGGACGTACGCCTGATCGTCGCGACGAACAAGGACCTGGAGAAGGCGATCATAGCCGGGACGTTCCGCGAAGATCTCTTTTACAGAGTGAACGTGTTCTCAGTTTTGCTGCCGCCACTGCGAGAACGTAAACCTGACGTGTTACCGCTAGCGGAGCATTTCCTGGATGTGTTCAATGGAGCTCACGGGAGAAGCGTCAAACGGATCTCCGGACAGGCTATCGACAGGCTTATGAGCTACCACTGGCCGGGAAATGTGCGCGAACTCTCAAACGTGATCGAGCGCGCGGTTCTGATCTGCGACGACCACATCATCCAGGCCTGCCACCTCCCGCCGACCCTGCAAACAATGGAGACCGCAAGGACCATCATGAACCCTTCGCTGACACAGTCCACCGAGGCGCACGAAAAGCGTCTCATCGAGGATACTCTCAAAACCACGCGGGGCAACCGCGCCCGGGCGGCCAAGCTGCTTCTAACAACTGAGCGCGTCATCAGCTATAAGGCAAGGAAGTATCGCATTGACTGCTCCCGTCTCAAGTGAATCGGTACGCGCCTAACGCGGTCGACCCTGTTCCACCTTTGACGGCCACAAATCCCGTATCTCACTGGGCAGTACATGCTCAATGTCCTCAATCTCTCCTTCGCTGATCCGCTGAGCCAGTACCTGGAACACTGCCCGGGAAGCCTGCTCAGGATCGATGTCGTGAGGTCTGAGATTTTGGCTAATGCGGGTCAGGAACTCTTCTCTATGACGTAGCTTCAGGGGCTTGCCCGTCGGGTCCCAACCCTCGTAATAGAACCCTCGGATTAGCATCGGCAACTGCGCCGCGAACTGCGCCACCTCCTCAATCGTCAGCCGGTCACGCAGTGCATGCAGAGTTGCTCTGAGGACCACGTAGGCTTCCTGCCTGTCCGAGCCATCCAGTCTCTCCATCAAGTCCTTGAGCCAGATGTTGGTTTTATGTAGAGTCCGGTCGAAGACTTCGAGACCCGTTGTACTCATCGCGTGCTCTCTATCCGCTGCCTGAATAACTGCAGCTAGGGTGCCACGCGGCCGTAGATTATTCCGCATGCGACTGCAACTGTCTTTCGAACAACTCTTGCGCACGGGCGTCTCGCCACCTCACGGTTGCTGTCGGCCATTGGACGTCACCCATCTAGACGCAGACAACTTCTCTTGAAGCCTGAGGCCGCCTTTCGTGTCAGGTCCATAGTAGTCACGGAAAGCACCAAAGAGAATTTGCAGTCCGATACGACAGGTTGATCGTGGTTCTCCCGTCATATACGCGTTCACAGAGGCAGTATGCGGTATTTCAGTAAATTCGCTCTGTTCTGCTTCGTTCTGCTCTCGGGATCTTCAGCCTGATGTGAGCGACCACTGCGTTCACGGGAAATGTGCTCTTCGGCCCAGGCTCGACTGGCGTGGACGAGGATCTCATGCATTTCGGCGCCAACTCGCTCTTGCCTTCCCGAAGGCGTTATCAGCGCAATCTATCTCGGAATAATTCGGGCTTGCCCTCCGTCACTCAGAAGCAGGATTCAATGATTCCGGGCAGAAAATCTCTGGTACGTGGCGGTGTAACTCCACATTGATCGAGGAAACGATTGGTTTCGGTGTTCAGGAAAGGCTGGTTTAGCTCGAGGTGAGGCAGATAGACGAGCAGCAGCTCCGCCATTCGCGATAATGTTGTCTTTCCCGTTCTCCGGAGCTCCGCCGCGAACGCCTGGAATTGGTCCAGACTTACGAAGGACGGAATCGTGACGGAAGATGCAGGTTGCCGCCGTCGGTGCAATCGAAACGCGAGTTCCACGACCTCCTGCGCCGGCAGAGACTGATGCGGACCTGCGCACAAGTGAAATACAGTTCTCGGGATTGTCTTCCTCCGAAGAACCTCAAGCAAGCCGTGAGTCACCCAATCGTCTGCAACGACGTCAACCAAAGCGTCGGGATCGCCCGGAATGAACGGAAGCGGATTGCGCGGAACAAGACGAAGGAGTTGGTGGAAGTAATTGAAGCGCGATATATGGCCAGTGCGGGAGTTCCCGACAACTGTGCTCAGACGCGCGATGACCCACGGAAGGCAGTCGGCATGAGCGTAAATGAACTGCTCCGCCTCGAACTTCGACTGCTCGTAAGGACTGAACCACCCGTCCGGATCACTCATCGGCGCTTCCCTTAAGGGTCCGTCTTTTCGTCCGGCGATATACGTGGTGCTTACATGCAGCAGCATCTTCAATTGCCTGCTACGCCGTGCCAGTTGCACGATGTTTGCGGTTCCGTGCAGGTTAACCTGTCTCGAAGCGGCAAGAGGCAGCGTGAATTTGGTAGAGGCTGCACAATGCACAATTGTGTCGATCGACTGACACAGCCGTGAATAAAGGCCTGCCGGAATTCCAAGACGGGGGCGAGTTATATCGCCAAAAACCAGATGCGCGTTTGGCAGATCGGTCTCCGGGGCCCATGTTCGCACCAGCGCATAGACGGTCCGGCCCGGGTACTCTTCGGCGAGGCGTCGAAGCAGGAGCCCACCCACCAGCCCGGTTGCGCCGGTTAGAAATATCGCGCCGGGGTCAGCGCCCGGGCATTGGTGTCCGAAAGCCAAAGTGCTAACCGCGGGCGCCGAAGGTCACTGCAATGCGCCGCCGCAGCTTGATCCCGCGCCCGCCGTGCATCCAAAGCAATGAGCGGATGTTGCGATGCGCTGCCCCGCGAGGTGGCTGAAGCTCTCAAGATCCCAGACAGTCAGCCGGCGTCCGCCCATACTGATCTCCAGCATTTGATTGAAGTCGCAATCATAGAGCGCGCCATCCCATCCAACACTGACGATTGTTCGGCACATCAGGCCCGATACGGTCGCCGGATTGAAGTGCTCAACCAGCAAGTTCATATAGTCCGAGGTTTTCCCGGTGCGCTGCAGGTACAGATCAAAGCGTTTGATCGGCATGTTGGCGAGCGTGAACAAGCGATGAAACTCGATGGAGAACTGTTCTCGCAACTGGACTTTATAGTCGGCCTCCAGCCGGTTCTGATCCGGGGGGAGAGTCGCGCCGAGCGGATTGTAGACAAGATTCAGTTTCAATGGTGAATCCGGCATGCCATAGCCGAGTTCATTGAGACGGCGCAGGGCGCGGATGCTCTTGTCGAACGCGCCCCGGCCGCGCTGGGCATCCACGTTAGCGGCTGTATAGCAAGGAAGACTCGCGGTAATCTCCACCTTGTTGGCAGCCAGAAAGTCTCCCAACGTCTCCATCCCCGGTTCAAACAGAACCGTGAGATTGCAGCGGTCGATGACGTGACGGCCCAGTTCACGCGAGCGAGCCACCAGCCGGCGGAAGTTCGGGTTCAGTTCCGGAGCGCCGCCGGTGATGTCGACTGTTACGACATTTGGGCTGGCGGAAAGAATCTGGAACAGGCGGTCCACAACCGCGTCGGACATGCTTTCCGTCCGGTCCGGTCCGGCTTCCACGTGGCAATGCTGGCAAGCCTGATTGCACAGTTTCCCTACATTGATCTGCAAGGTAGTCACATCTTCGCGCAGCAATGGCCCAACGCGGTGGGCAACCAGCGTCCGCTCGAAGCTGCGCCCCCCGTATTCGCTTTGCAGCACATTCAGAGATGCTCCCGAACTGGCTTTGACCCGGTTATCCATTGCTCATGAGTACCTTCGAACCTGTGCGCCGCCCCCGATATCGAAGGACTTTTCCCAGGAGAGCCAGGAGCGGCGAATCAAGCTGCTTCGCAACGAATTGATCCGCTGTCCTCCGGTTCCCGAGCATGTACGTGGGATACGGATGAACGGTATCGGCAATTTGCGAGAGCCGAAGGCCATGCCGCATTGCCAGCGCGCATTCGGAGATCATCTCTCCGGCGTTCGCCCCCAAAATCGAAGCACCCAGAATTTTGCCCCCTGAATCGGCCAGGATCTTCACCTCTCCATCGGTTTCGGTTTCGGTGATCGCGCGGTCCAGCATCGCGAACGGGAAGCGGAAAGGAATGTACCTCTTCCCCCGCTCGCGCAACTGCAATTCCGATTCTCCCAGATGCGCGAGTTCCGGTTGTGTAAAGGTCGCCCACACAACGTGTTTCTCATCCAGCGATTTGGGCCAGCGCAAGATTGCATTTGTGACAGCCACTTTGCTCATATGCTCGCCCATGTGCGTGAATTGATATTTCCCGGTGACGTCGCCCACTGCGTAGATGTGCCGCTGTGAGGTGCGGCAGCGCCGATCGACGTCGATTCCTTTTTCTCCAAACCGAACTCCGGCATTCTC
>JAOAPQ010000084.1 GCA_025462965.1 Bryobacterales bacterium | reverse complement strand
CGCGAACAGGGGTATAGATGGAGTCTGGCCTGCGAGAATATGCCGCGGCTCAACGGGCTGTCGTGGACCTGGATCACTGGATGGCGCGGTATCAGCAAGCTGATCCGGAGGCTCCGGTTGTCCTTGTATCCGCTCTGAGCCCGGTTCTGTTGCGGTTCTTTCGGAGTCAGGTGGCAAGCCGCGAGCGGGCGGACGATTTGCTGCAGGACACTTGGCTGCGCATCCATCGTGTGCGGCACACGTATCGTCCCGGCGAGCCCGTGTTGCCTTGGATCTATGCGATCGCCAGGCGCGTGCGCGTCGATGGCTATCGCAAAACGCGGCGTATCGCGATACACGAAGCCACCATGGAGGTGCTGCCGGAACGGGCTGGAGAAGGCGATAGGAAGGACACACTTCCGGCGTTCGAAACGCTGGTGGCGGGATTGCCGGAGGCGCAGCGCGAAGTGATCACGATGTTAAAAATGGGGGGACTCAGTCTGGAAGAAGTGGCGCGCGCCACGTCATCGACGGTGGGCGCTGTGAAGCAGAAAGCGCATCGCGCTTACGAGAGGTTGCGTACATTGCTATGCGCGAACGCGACGGAAGGTGCTCTATGAAATGCAGCGAAATTGGCAAAGCTCTCATCGAAGGAGCCGTCTCGCCCGGCGTCGAAGAGCACTTGAGAAGTTGTGCGCGCTGCCGCGAGCTCGCCGAAGCTCTGACCGTTCCCGGCGCCGAGCCGTCGGAGGCAACTCTTAGCCGGATTGAAAGAAGCATCATCGCCGATCTGCGTCCGGTGCGTCCAATCGCCCCCAAGAGCAAAATCTCAGCTGTTTTCGCCGCCATTTTCGCGTCGGTGGTGGCGATCGGCGTTCTTCGTATTGGAGCGTTCGCCTTCCGCGTTATGAGCCCGTTTCAAGCCGCTGTGATCCTCACGATTCTGGCACTCAGCGCCGGGCTTCTTGCGTATTCCCTCGTGAACCAGATGTCTCCCGGAAGCCTGCACCGGATCTCTCCAAGGCTTTTGCCGCTGAGCATTATGCTCACGCTCGCGATCGCGATTGCAGTCGTCTTTCAATTTCACGAAGAGCGAAATTTTTGGGCGGAAAGCTGGGCGTGCTTTCGGACGGGCACTCCGCTGGCAGCCCTGGCGGCAGCGCCGATATGGTTGGTGCTTCGACTCGGGGCGATTCTTTCGCCCGCGACGGCTGGAGCGGCAACCGGGCTGCTCGCGGGTTTGGCCGGAACGATGGCGCTCGAGATTCATTGCCCGAATCTGGATGCCTCGCATATCCTGGTTGCGCACCTGGGCGTCGCTGTCTTCGGCGCGATTGCCGGTTTTCTTCTGGGCGCCGTAACTCGATTGCGTGCATGAGCGAATGAAGTTTTATGACGAGCGTGAAGCTGATCGTTGCTTATCCACAACCGAAGGACGTCGAGGCGTTCGAATCGGTCTACGAGGAAGAACACGTGCCGATGGCGGTGGCGAAACTGGCGGGCAAGACCAAGATCGTCGCCACTAAAGTGTTGCAGTCTCCGCAAGGGACGCCGCAGTTCTATTGCATTGCGGAGGTGCACTTTCCTTCCATGGAGGCGCTGCAGCGATGCGCCGAGTCCGCCGGCGGCAAAGAGACACTGGCACACGCGGCGAAAATCTCCTCCGGAGGGCCGCCAACCGTTATGATTGCGGAGGAGAACACGTTCACGTTCTGATCGGGAGGAATTATGTCCGAAGTTGTCTTCCGTTCTGAAGTCCGCATTGAGCGTGTGAAGGGACCGGTTCGCAAAGCCTATCTCCCGGCCGAACCCGAGCCGGTAATCTTCGGCGTCCACGGCGCGGTCGCCGAACACTACAACGTTCCCGCGGCTGTTGCCGAGCCGCGCGCCACGACACTCGATTACATCGTCGCGGCGGCAGCGGGTTGACTGACCGGAACCTTTGGAGGCGCGCTGGAGGCGCGTCACGTTGATGCATCCGCCGGACGGCTGGTGGGCGAAGCGGTGGGTGAGATCGAGCTGGAAGAAGACGTACTTGTCATCCGGCGTATTCATGTGCGGCTGAGGCTGAAGGCCGGCGAGGATCATCGGGAGACCGCGACTCGCGTGCATGGATTTTTCGCCGGCAAGTGCGCGGTCTATAGAAGCCTGAAGGCGGCCATCGCGATGACGACGGAGCTCGTCTTCGAGTGATCGAGAAATGAATTCTCGAACACTAGCGGCGCCCACGCGCCTTCGGATCCGTTACGGCGCCTGCCGCGGGAGCCGCGATCCAGTGAGAAACTTTTAGATCGCCCGCCAATTCTCTTCAGCGCCACGGGGATTTCTATCTGGCCTCAGGGTCGAAGAGCCATGGACGCCGCCGCGCTTCGGTACGAACTGCACTGCGGATGATCCGGGGATCGCCCCGGCGATCGCTCGTGCGGCGGCGATCTCCTCGGAATCCCGAGCGCATGTGATAAAAACCGGCACCCGCACGTTCGCCGCCGCGTCCTTCACGGAATGGTTAGCGCTACGGATATCACCAAGATACTCGCCCGGAGAAAATGCCATGACGGCCGCCACGGCTGACGGATGTTTCGCCGCCAGCAAGAATACCAGCGCGGCCGAATAGCTGCTTCCCCAGACGATCGACCTCGGAGGAAGGCCCTGCAGCGGCGGCCATTCGAGCGCGGCCTCAAGGTCCGGCAACGCGGCAGGATAGTCCACCTCTTTGCCGAGTTCGTCGGCGGTTTGATTGGATTGGCCCCACATACGGCCTCCCGAGCGCTGATCGATGGCGACCGAATGGTAACCCAGGGCGGCCAGGCGAAGGGCAATGGTTGCGTACTCGGCGTGGTTCGATCCGGCCTGATGGAAGAGCAGGATGGCGGGGAGCCTTTTGCCGGCAGCCGGATAATGCCAGGCGTAAACGCTCACTCCGTCGGATGCCCGCAGGGTGAGTGGCCGTGGTTCTGGGGAGCCGGCATTCATGGAAGCCGCGCCGGCGAGAAATACCGGCAGAAGTTCACGCCGGGAAAGCAGCGTGTCATGAGACCGGCGGCTAGGCATCTCGCGTTCCTACTGCCCAGCCTTGCGCTTGGGCAATGCGTCAAGGATTTCCGCGGCGGTTGTTCGCCCGCCATGCTCTTTGACGATCTTGCTGAAGAATATGACACCCTTGTTGTCAATTAAGAACGTGGAGGGATAAGCCGTCTCATGCGGCGCGTCCCACCGGAGGCCGTACAAATTCGTGAAGTCGTAGCCGGGATCAAGCACCAATTCCATCTTGTCCGGCATCTTCTTGCCGGTCAGGAATTCGTTCGCTCGTGCTCCGAGATCCTCGGGAGGGCCCGGATAGACCAACACAACGTGCGCGCCCGCTTCGGCAAAGCCCTGGGACTTCTGAATGAAATCCTGAACCTGGCGGTTACAGTATGGGCACTGGTAGCCCGGATACCCACGAAGCACAACCAGTACGACGGGACCTTTCGACATCATCTCCGACAGCCGAACGCTCTTGCCTTCCGAAGTCGACAGCGCAAATTCGGGCGCTTTTTCCCCAACAACAGGTGGGGCCGCGACAACCGGAAGGGCCGCGACTAAGACAAACAACGACATCAAAATACGTTTCATAGACCGTAGCTCTCCTTCGACACCGCGCTCTCGATGAGATCAGCGCTGCCAGTCACCTGTTCGGTGGTAACAACCGCAAAGTTACGGGCCAGGAGGCTTTTTCTAAACAATCACCATTTACTTCGGAGACAGCCTTCTTCGCGATCGCCGGAACGGTGGCATCGGGAGAAGGCAATCCAACCGGTATCAGAACGAACGGCCGCTCGTTCTTCGGCCGGTTGAGAATGGCCGATAGGAATCCCATTGGGCTCGGCGTGTGAGTCAAAGTTGCGAGGCCGCTCATGTGCAGCGCGGCCAGCAGAAACCCGGCGGCGATCCCCACGGATCCTGCACGTCGTAATGCTTGATTCTCTCCTCTCCTTCAGCATTTTCGATAAGCCAGAAGCCCGAGCCTTCAGCGCGATCCAGCGCCGATTCGCAAGAGCATGTCCCGAACCGCCGCTCCGAGATCTTCGGGAAACACGATGTTGTAAGCCATGGCGCTCTTGTACGCCTTGAGCGCGGAACCTATAGTGTCGCGAAAGGGGTCGTCGACCGGATTGGGATTGTAGTTGAGGTAGAAGATCGGGCACCTCGCCGCACCCGACCGCCTGAGGGTTTCGAGGGGCACTTTCATGTCCAAGGTTACTTTCGGACCTATGATTACGATGGCGTCGGGCGCATCGGACCCGGCGCCGAGTTCTTTTACGAGCAACCTGGTGACGAAGTCCGTTTCGCTGCTCCGCTTCCGCAGGAGACGATAGCTCACGGTGCCCGCGCCCGGCCCATGCAGCGCGTTGCGCAGGGAAGCCAGGTCAATGCTCTCGTTATTCTCGGCGCGGTAAACGATTCTTTGCTCGCGTAGATTGAACGCCAGCACGCCCGAGCAAGTTACGCCTGGCTCGCCGGCCAGACCACGCAGGATGGAGAAAAGGACCGCGGAGTCATGGGGCTCCAGAATACTGTGCCACGGTTTGACGGGCGAAAGGTTCAGCAGTACCTTGACCCGCTGCGGATTCGTGGAGCCGGTGTCGTCTCCGTTCTGTTTCTCTACCGCGTCCGGCTCAAGAGTCAGCGGGAAATCACGCTGTTTGCGCCCGAGCTTCGCTTCCCATTCCCAGCGTGCGGAACATACACGCCCACCAGAGTCGCGCATCGTCCAGTCCACGTGAAAACGGCCGGCGCCGAGTTCGACGCCGTCCACGAACTGCGCATCGCCTTTTGTTGCGGGCGGTACATCCGGGGCCGCGAACCATCGGGTAAGGCGCGCGGTTTTTTCGGAATGCATTTCCGGCGTGATGGTCATCGTCACGTCCATTCCTCCTCCGGCGCCTGTCAACGTCCTGAGAGGCACGATCACGCGATAGACGCCATGAAAGCGCAGATCGAAGCCCACTTCGGGCTTCTCCGGCGCAACCTGGCAGGGCAGCTCTGCGGC
>JAOAPQ010000081.1 GCA_025462965.1 Bryobacterales bacterium | reverse complement strand
TGAGGCGGACTGCGAGCGAACGCAGGAGTTCATCCTTCGTTGGTCGTCTGAATCAGGCGGGCCGGCGACAGAAATCGTGCGCCAACAATGGAACTTCAGCCCTACAGGCTCAACGACGGAAATTGAAAACTATGTGGTCGATCTGGGCGCCGTCTCAGTTCTTGAACTAGCAATCCGGCCTGATTTGGGTCGGCCGCAAGCAGTTGCCAGTCTGGTGTCGTGGCGCCTGGGCTGATGGCACCGCCGCGTCCACATTGGCGGCATTGCTCCGTGCTTGGCGTGAGACACACGCTGGGTTGTGTGTTCGCTCAGACACCCACATTCCGCAATCGCCGTTTTCCGTTCCTATCCGCGGGTGAGATTCAGGCGCACAGTCGCGGGTAGGTATGCCAATATTATCGCGGCCGATCACGGATCAGATAAACTGAGACCGAGGGCGTGTGGTTGTCCGGAGTTGCGGAACAATCCATGATCGATGAGAGACCGTTAGTGCCCGAGGTTCTTCCGGCGTTTGCCGAAGAACTCCGCAGCCAACTCATTGCCTCGGAGGAGCCCGAGCTGGCCGCGCAGGTTGGTCACCTCAGGATTGTTGATCGGTGCCGCTGTGGTGACGATTTCTGTGCAACGTTTTATGTTCGCCCAAACCCCAGCGCTGCTTATTGGCCGGATCACCGCACGTCGCTCTAGTGCCGGACCAAAGAATGATCATATTGGACGTCGTGGGCCAGGAGATTGCCTGCGTCGAGGTGTTGTATCGGTGTGACGTCCAAAATGCCATCCGCGATTTATGATGCACAATGAGTGGCCGGACAGATTCATTTCGTCCCGGGATGGGCAGTAGCAAAGTGAACGAGAACCCCACATCTCGGTCGCGCGTGTTTGATAGCTTCGATTTATGCGTGAATCCGTCCTTGCCGACTTCTTCATGGGCCGAGTAACTGCGCGGCAGTTGGCGCACGATCTCCACGGTTCGAATAAGCGCATCTCGGAGATTCAGACCACGACGGAGATCGAGGATCTGGCTACTCCCTTTCTAGTGACGCGCGAAATGGCGGTTGCTCTTTGCGATGTGTCTTGAGGGGAGCTACGGCCGGAAGAGTTGAAGACAGTCGGTTTCGCACTCGTCGCTTCGGGCAACTTTAACTGGGACGAGGCAGATTACGAGCCCGCCGAGACGTTTTACGACTGGTCAGCGCCTGAAATCAACTTTGCACTGACGCATGCCCCCGAGACTCGGCCGTGACTCTCTGCCAGCGGCCGCTTTGGAGAACCAGAATTACTGCCTTCTTCTTCATCAGAAAGTCATCCTGGCTCCCAGTTGCAAGGCGCGTCCTCCACCGGTACCGTTCACACCCGTGCCGCTCCCGAGTGTGCTGGTGACATATCCAAACGTTTGACTTGTGACGGAAGTACTCGGATTGCCGAAGGCAGGCGTGTTGGTGAAATTGAATGTCTCAGCGCGAAGTTGCAGGTTGAGTCTCTCCGTCACCTTCACGTTTTTGAACAATGACAGGTTGAGCTGAAAGAAGCCGGGCCCACTCAAGATATTCCGGCCGGAGTTGCCAAAGACGCTTCCGACGGGTTGCGCAAAGCTGGACGTGCTGAACCAAGGTCCACCGCCATTCGCGACTGTGTTGATGCCGTGCAGGATGGAGACGGGTGCAACCTGATCGGCAGTCTGCGTGTTGCCAGGCGCCGCGAGACCACCCCCATTCGCGGTGAAGGTCAAAGGTGTCCCTGAGTAAGCGGAGAGGATACCTGAAACCTGCCATCCCCCCAGTACCCTAGCGACCGGCCCCGAAGAAAGCCAGCGTTTTCCCGGACCGACCGGCAGATCGTAGACATAGCTTTGCACGAAGCTGAACTGACGGTCGAAATCGGCGCGCGCATAGTTTCGTCCTCCGTTGATATAGAAGAGCAAGCCACCATCGTCACCCGATTGGTAGTTCATGCCCTTGCCCCACGTGAATGCCGTGGTCATCAGAAATCCCTGGCTGAAGCGACGGTCCAGTTTGACCTGCAGGGCATTGTAACGAGAAGAGAAACCCTGGAAGAGCAGAATCGTGCTGGCGGTTCGGGGATACTCCGGCTGGCCGAGCGTGCCCGCGCCGACCACCTGGCCAGCATTGAGATTGGTTTGGGATGCGATGCCAACGCCGTGATTGCCGACATAGGCCGCGTCCAGAGTCAAACGGAATGGCAGCGCCTGCTGGATGGCGAAGTTCCAGGATTCGACGTAGGGGTTCCTAAAATTGAGAGCCACCGTGTTGTATTGCTGCGTATTGCTTCCGGGCAGAATCCCGTTGGCCGGGACGGCGATGGCCGGTGCGGCGGGGATGCCTTTCTGGAACGTGGCGGCCGTGCCATCGGAAAGCAACGCGGGTCCGTAGCCGTTACCAGCTGGAAGATAACTGTTATAGCCGGTTATCGGGAAGTTGTAGGCGTAACTGTTATCGGGGAACGGAGTGAAGCTGATCCCAAAGCCGGCGCGGATCACGGTTTTCTCACTCAGTCGATCCGCGACGCCAAGCCGCGGCGCGAAATTCTTGTAGCGCGTTTGCATGCCCAAATTGTCGGGGTTACCGCCAACGCCTGCGATTACCAAGGTGTTGTTCGCAGGGTTGTAGTTGGAGAAACCGCCGGGGAACGCGGGAGTAGCCGGGGGATAGAGTTCCCAGCGCAGTCCGAGATCGACGGTGAGCTTTGACGTTACCTGCCACTTGTCGCTGGCGAACATGAAAAACCACCATTGCCGGTAGGCGGGGAAATACGTCAGGGTATCGCGCCCTACCTGGCTGGGGACACCGATCAAAAAGCTGGCGAGATCGTTTCCATAGCCGGTCTTTGCGCCGGGAATGGAAGTCTGGTTCTCGCCGAAAGTGAAGGTGCCGCGGGGACTGAAGTTGTTGGTCGTCAGCAGATCATCGCGGATACGGCGAAGGTCGCTGCCAAACTTGATGGTGTGGTTCCCAATCACTTTCGTCCAGGTATCGACGAAATCAATGTTCGCTTCGGAACGGTTCCACGGAAGAGCCGCACTGTAGCCGACGACAGGGCTCGAGAAGTTACCCACGTTAATGCTGACGATGCCGCTGGTAAACGGGCTCACGTTGATTCCGGGAATGCCGATGTCGGTGGAGCTCGTTTTGCCGTAGTCCGACTGAAACGCAGCGTTGTGTGTATGCGCAACGCCGATGCGGAACTCGCCCAGGAAGGTGGGAGAGAAGATCCGGTCGTAGTTGATTCCGGAGCTGTACGTCTTCTGCGTGCCGGTAGCTTCAAAGGCGCCATTGGCGGGACCGCCGAAGATGCCAAAGATGGGGGCCTGAAAGATGACGGGCCGCGAAAAACTGAAGCGTCCACTCAGGCGATCACTAGCCGATATGTTGTAGTCCATCTTGTAGTCGAGACTGGGTGTGGTTTTGGTAAATGGCAACAGCGCGAAGTAATTGTTGCTGGGCACGGCCTGATTTATGTTTTGATTCGGCGCAGCCACGGCCGCGAGAATTTTCGCGGCGACCGGATTGATCAGGCTGGAGGGAATCTGATTGCCCGCGAACGGCGTACGACCGGTTCCGTCGGGGTTGCCGGTGAAGGGATTATAGATAACGGTAGGGGCGGAGCTTAGATCGCCAGAGCGGCTGGCTGTGTTTGGGATGGTTACCGTGTTGGTGTTTGCCTCATGGTCCAGCGTTTCCAGAAAATCGCCAAAGAAGAAGAGCTTGTTCTTCCGGAATGAGCCGCCGAGGTTTCCGCCGAAATAGTTATACGCAAGGTGGCCCACGGAGGGGTTGAAGAAGGACCGGGCATTGAAGGCGCTGTTCTGAAGAAATTCATAAGCGCCCCCGTGGAAAGCGTTCGTGCCGGATTTTAGAATGACGTTGGTCACTGCGCCGGTTGCCCGCCCCAGTTCCGCTTCAAAGTTGCTCGTGGATACGTCTACGGTCTGGATGGCTTCGGCCGGTGGTATCAGGATCTGCAGCAAACCGGTTCGCGTGCTGTCGTCAATGCCTTCGATTTGATAGCTGTTGCCGTGACGCCCCTGGCCATTCACTTCCGTCTGTAGCGAACTGGCTGCGTTGAAAAACTGCGAGTGCTGAAACGTCGCCGGGGTAGTTCCCGGCACCAGGTTGAGGAGAGTCTGAAAGTTGCGGTTCACGCCAAGAGGGACATTGGCGACGATTTGCGTCTCCATTTTACGTCCGGTATCGGCGCGATCTGTCTGGAGCGGCGGTGCGGCGGCACTCACTTCAACCGAGTCGTTTACGCTGCCCGGCTGCAATTGGAAATCGATCCGCACGCCGCTGTTCACCACGAGATCGACATTGTTGCGAACTTCCTTCTTGAAACCATTTGCCTCAACCGTCACCGAGTACTGGCCGGGCGTAAGAGCGGGGAAAGTGAAGTTGCCGCTTTCATTCGTCTGAGCAGTATGCGCGGTGTTAGTGTTGACTTCGTTGATGTTGACCTTGGCGCCGACGACGACACCGCCGCTCGAGTCAGTAGCAGTGCCGAGCAGCGTACCGTTCACCGCCTGTCCGTAAGCAGACAGGACGCAGAATAGGACAGCCGAGCAGATACACAAAGTCGAACGGAGACTTCTCATGTCAATTCCACCTCTTGGTTGTAAATCCTATGGGAACCGAAGCGGTAGTGCAAATACAAACATGCGGACGAAATAATATTTCACGTGGCGAAATCAGAGATGGAAGATCGAACGGCAACGACAAGGGGAGCACGAATAGAAGGAACCCCGACAGTTTCGGCGCATGTTGCCGTCTGTTTCGAAGCGTGAAATGGCTGCCCGACGATCAGGTCAGGATTTCCCGCACGGCGTCGCCATGAACGTCTGTCAGGCGGAAATGCCGTCCCTGGAACTTGTAGGTCAATTTCGTATGGTCGACGCCCAATCGATTGAGGATCGTCGCATGAAGGTCGTGCACATCTACCGGGTTCTTGGTGACATTGTAGCTAAAGTCATCTGTCTCGCCATAAACGATGCCGGGCTTGATGCCGCCGCCCGCCATCCACACGGTGAAGCAGCGCGGGTGGTGATCGCGGCCGTAATTGTCGGCCGTAAGAGTTCCCTGTGAGTACACGGTCCGACCGAACTCGCCGCCCCAGACCACCAGAGTCTCCTCGAGCATTCCGCGACTCTCCAGGTCCTGAATCAGCGCGGCTGAAGGACGGTCTGTCTGGAGGCACTGTGTGCGAATTTCCTTGGGGAGGTTGCTGTGCTGATCCCAGCCCCGATGAAAGAGCTGGATGAAGCGTACACCTCGCTCGGCAAGGCGGCGAGCGAGAATGCAGTTCGCGGCGAAGGAGCCGGGCTTGCGGGAATCGGGCCCGTATAGCTCGAAGGTCGACTCGGGCTCTTTGGAAAAATCCGCCAGTTCAGGTACGGAAGTCTGCATCTTGTAAGCGAGTTCGTACTGGGCCACGCGCGTCGAGATTTCGGGATCCTGATATTCGCGGCTTTGTATTTGATTCAGCGTTGAAAGATCGTCGAGAAAGCGCCGCCGCGCGACTGCCGGATAACCGGCGGGATTGGAGAGATAGAGAACGGGATCGGTTCCCGAACGGAATTTGACGCCTTGATAAGTGGTGGGAAGAAAACCGCTGCCCCATTGCCGGTCGGCAAGCGCTTGTGTCCCCGGCGCGGAGCCTTGCGAAACCATCACGACGAAGGCTGGCAAACTTTCGTTCTCACTACCCAGTCCGTAAGAGATCCATGCTCCGATGCTGGGCCGTCCGGCGATCTGGAAGCCCGTCTGAAAGAAGGTCACCGCGGGATCGTGATTGATGGCTTCGGTCTGCATGGAGCGGATCATGCAGATCTTGTCGGCCATCTTCGCCGTGTGCGGCAGTAACTCACTGAACCACATGCCTGACTGGCCATATTGAGCGAAGCGAAACGCTGACGGCGCGGTGGGAAATGAAGCCTGGTACGCGGTCATTCCAGTGAGTCTTTGCCCCATGCGCACGGATTCAGGCAGGTTCTCGCCCCGCATTCGTGCCAGCGTCGGTTTGTAGTCGAAGAGGTCAAGCTGCGATGGCGCGCCATGTTGAAACAGGTAGATCACGCGCTTCGCCTTCGGGGGGAAATGCGGAAGGCCTGGCAGGGTGGAGGCGGCCGCGTCTTTCGATAAGAGCGTGGAGAGCGCGGCTAGCCCTAAGCCCGTACTCGCGCGCCCGAAGAAGTGGCGGCGAGTCAGAAGTTGTTTTCGCGCTTCGAGTGGGTTCACGGCTTATTCCTTCGAGATGGTTTCATCCAGATTGAGCAGGAGGCTTGCTACTGACGCGTAGGCGGCGAGCTGGGTACGGTTGAGTTTCGGGTCGGGGGCAGAGTCGCCTTGTTTCAAATACAGATCGACTTGTTCCGCTTTGCTCGAAAAGAAATCGATGTGGAATTGAAGGTCGGCTCGCAGCACATCTTCTTCTGCCTTAGCCGGCCAGCGTCCGGTGACGAGGCGGAATCCGTATCGGAGACGATCTGCGGGATCTGCGCCGCCGCTTTGCATCATGCGCTGGCCGATGAAGCGCGCTGCTTCAATGAAGGTGACATCGTTCATCAAGTTGAGCGCCTGCAGGGGAGTGTTCGTGCGGGCGTCACGCACCACGCAACTTTCTCGTAAGGCCGCGTCAAAGTTCGCCTGCATCGGCGGCGCTACGGTTCGCTTCCAAAACGTGTACAGGCTGCGGCGATGTAGGTCGGGGCCCTTACCCTGCGTGTAGTCCATGTCCTGCATGCCAATCTCTTTCCAAAGACCCTCCGGCTGATACGGCTTTACAGATGGGCCACCGACTCGCTCGACCAGGAGCCCGGCGGCGTAAAGAGCCTCGTCGCGAATCATCTCTGCCGGCAACCGGTAACGAGGGCCGCGCGCGAGCAACCGGTTTTCCGGATCACGTTCGATCAGAGCAGGCGTGCCTTCGGAAGCCTCACGATAAGCCGCGCTCGTAATGATGAGCTTCTGCATCGCCTTCACATCCCATCCGGTGCGAATGAACTGAGTCGCGAGCCAATCCAGGAGTTCAGAATGAGAAGGCCATTCTCCCTGCCGCCCAAAGTCTTCGGAGGTTTTCACGATGCCGGTGCCGAAGTACATCTGCCAGAAGCGATTTACCGTGACGCGCGCTAACAACGGATTCCGCGGAGACACTAACCAGCGGGCGAACCCGAGCCGGTTGGATGGCACGCCTTCGGGTAAAGGCGGCAGTACAGCCGGAACGCCCGGTTCCACTTTTTCACCGTGTACGTTGTACGCGCCTCGCTGCAGAATGAACGTGTCATTGCGCGTGGGCCGCTCGTCCATCACCATGACGGTCGGGAAGGTTCGCTGCAGCTCCTGCTTTTCCTGCTCCAGCGATAGCTGCTTCGCGAAAGCCTCTCGAACGTCGGCGGGCGCGGCGTATTCGAGGAAGTACCGGCGGAGTTGAAAGCGATCGATGTTGCTGCGTTGATCGGCAGGCTTGTGCGCCAGCGTCTGGATAGGTGCTCCTGCCGCGAGTGCGGAAAGCTCATCGCCGCTGAGAACCTCACGGTAAATGCGAATATCGTCCAGAAGTCCTTTGAAGCGCCGCGAGGCACCCCAGCCCCCGCCAATACGGAAAGGCTCGCGCACGGGCCGACCGGCATTGCGGAACGGCCGGTAGAGAGAATCGAGTTCCACTTTCAGTTTGGCGGGCTGGCCATCGATGTAAACGTGAACGCCTTCCGCCATGCGAGAGCCGGAATAGGTGAGCGCCACGTGACACCAGCGCCTCGGAGCGAGCGTCTCTTCGGTCTCAACTCGGATAGCATCATCCGCCCAATTGCTAGTGAGGTTGACATGTACCTTGCCGTGATTGATATGGAGCCCGTATCCTTTGCCCTTTGAGTTGTCTTCCATGCGGCTGGCCACGCTGCCGTCCGGGACATCGTCAGAGTAGACCCAGGCCGATAGGGTAAAACGGTCTTCGATGTCGAAACCAGCGACATCACCGGCGTCGAGATAAGTCTTGCCATCAAAGCGTGCCGCCGTGCCAATGCGGCCGGGCTGGATGCTGAACGATCCTCCGACGGGCTTGGCTTCGGAGGCCGACGACATGGGGAAGACGGCTTCGAGGGCGGACTTCGGAGTCCAGTAATCCTCAATCGATCGCGCGGAGGTTTTCTCCCATTCGGTCTGAGCTTTTTCGATTGAGGACTTGTGCGTCGCAAGAAAAGCGCGGAAGATCTGGATGCGTTCTTCCAGCCGGTTCAGGCTGGCCTGTTGGTCGCGCGTGGGCGCCGCAACCACGGGAGGCGAGTTGCCGTATTTCATAGCGCGGCCCAGTTCGGGCACGTTGTTGAAATAGGCGAAGACCTGGTAGAACTCTTTCTGTGTAAACGGATCGTATTTGTGGTTGTGGCAGCGGGCGCAACCGAGAGTTACGCCCATGAAGACGGTGGACGTTGTCTCTACGCGATCGACGA
>JAOAPQ010000073.1 GCA_025462965.1 Bryobacterales bacterium | reverse complement strand
AAGCGCAAGAGGCGTTTGAAGCGGGGACCAAGGTGCTCGC
The DNA here is from genome assembly GCA_025462965.1 of Bryobacterales bacterium. Classification (GTDB taxonomy): domain Bacteria; phylum Acidobacteriota; class Terriglobia; order Bryobacterales; family Bryobacteraceae; genus JALYXI01. The sequence goes on along the minus strand of JAOAPQ010000073.1, from coordinate 9,400 downwards.
CGAAGGCGCTGACGCGGGCAAGATAACGTCCTCTGCGTACTCGCCCGTCAGGGGCAAGGTGATGGCCATTGCCATGATGCTCGTTCGCAACGCGCGACCAGACATGGAGTTCGATGTGGCGGGTGCCCGCGCTCGGTTGAGAGAGTCGCGGTAGCTACAGCCCGCGGAGATTCGTCAGAATTGTTAGCGGCACGTGCAGGTTATTGTTTGCGCCGGTGCCCAGTTGGATATTCGGCTTATTCGCGCCATGGAAATCCGAGCCGCCGGTGCGCGCCATGCCGTAATGCGCCGCAAACTTCTCGTATCGCGCGACATCGGCCGGACTGTGGTCGCTGTGATATGCCTCGAGAGCGGGCAGGCCGCAATCGCGCATTCCGCCGATCATTTCATTCAGGCGCTCATCGTCGTTTTTCAGCAACCGGATCGGATGCGCGACGGAAGATATCCCGCCCGCCGCTCGAATGCGCTCCACGGATTCTGCGAAGTCCGCTTCCTGCCGCTCAACGTACCCTTTCGCGGATTCATCCAGGTACTCGTCGAATGCCTGCTGCATGCTGCTGACATACCCCTTTTCCAGCAGGACGCGGGCGAAGTGAGGGCGGCCGGTCAGGCTTCGCCCCTTCGCCTGAGCTTCGGCGAATGTAATATCTACGCCGAGGGAACGAAGGCGTTCCGCCATTCGAACGTTGCGGTCATAGCGCGATTTTTGCATGATGCCGAGCCATTCCCGAAATTCCGGCGCCGGCTCGCGGTTCGGAAAATAGCCGAGCAGATGTACGGAGCGGCCCCGAAATTTAGTGGAAAGCTCGATGCCGCACACCAGATCGAGTCCCGCCTGGACCGCAAGGTCGCGGGCTCCCTCATACCCGGCGAGAGTATCATGATCCGTGATGGCTAGCGCCTCCAGGCCGATTCGTTTTGCTTCGGCGATGAGCTCGGCCGGCGTGAACGTGCCGTCCGACTCGGTAGTGTGCGAATGAAGATCGATCAAACCAAGTCCCGGTCTTTCAGGATAGTCCAAACACGCTCGACGCTGTGCTCGACACTCTCCTGGTCGGACCGGATCCACAGGTCGGGCTTCTCCGGCGGTTCATACGGATCGGAGACACCGGTAAAGTGCGGAAGCAGGCCGGCCATTGCCTGTTTGTACAACCCTTTGACATCGCGCTCCGCGAGCACGTCGAGGGGGCATTCAACGTACACCTCGATAAACGTCCCGATCCTTGCCTTAACCTCCTCCCGCGCCGCACGGTAAGGAGAGATAGCTGCCACGACCGCGATCACTCCGTTGCGAGAGAGCAGTTCGCAGACGAAGCCGATCCGCCGCACGTTGGTGTCGCGATCTTCTTTCGTGAACCCCAGGCCCTGCGAGAGATTGGTGCGCACCACGTCGCCATCGAGAAGTTCCACCCGTCGGCGGGCGCAACGCAGCCGTTCGGCCACAAGGTGTGAAATGGTGCTCTTGCCCGAACCGGAGAGCCCGGTGAGCCACAGCGTAAAGCCGCTATTATCCACGTCCACCAGCCAGAACTTCTTCCAACATCACATCTACTTTCCGCTGCGCGCGGCCGTCGGGTGTAAAGTGCAGGCCGCATTCCTTGTCCGCACCCTCTTCCCACCACCAGCGGCCCGCGCGCTCCTCTTCTCCGGCCGCTATCGCTCGCGTACATGGCTCGCAGCCGATACTCGAATATCCGGCGGCATAGAGCGGGTGAACAGGCACATCGTTATCACGGGTGTAGGCTTCCACCTGGGCGCTGGTCCATTCGGCAAGGGGTGCAACCTTAACCGGCACGGCATCGTAATCGATCTGCTCGAGCGTAGCGCGCGTTTCGTTCTGGTCGCGGCGCAGACCGACCAGGTAAGCCTGGAACTCGCGCAGCTTCCGTTCCAGCGGGCGCACTTTCCGGATCTGGCAGCACAACATGCGCGAGGCGATGTCGCGATAAAAAAGATTCGGACCGTGCTCGGCCATCATGCGCTCCACCTCGCCCCCATCGGGCGAAACCGTTTCAACGACGATGCCATAGCGCTCACGCACCGATTCGATCATCCGGTACGTTTGTTCCGGCAGGCGACCGGTATCGAGCGTGAGAACCCGGATCGCGGGGTCCACACGGACGGCCATATCCAGAATGACCATGCCCTCTTTTTGAAATGATGTGGAAAGAGCAAGACCGCTCCCAAAGCGTTCGACAGCCCAGGCTACGATCTCTTGCGCACGTTGCAAAATGGAATCAGTTCTCCGCTCTACCAACCAGAATGATGGCTACCGGGGTATCACCCAGCTTCGTATTCAAGGTCCAATCGTGGTCGCCTTCTTTTGTGAATGTTACTTTGCCGCTGCCGGGCGCCAGGCTCAATATGGCGGGGTGCGAGGTCTGGGACACCTTGGTGCTCATCGCGATAACCTCCTCAAGCGAAGGCTTGGCGGAGAGGCCGGGATCGGAGGCCGCCGGAACCATGGCCGCGAAATCACGCTGCGGCGCGGCTCCCTGGTGTGCTCCGTTCACTGGCATCAAAACGTAGCGCAGTAAATAGACGCCGGGTTTAATCGCCTGGTCCCGGCGATCGGCGGCCTTCTCGGGAAACTGGATTGCGCCTATGAGTCCTCCAACAGGGATGGTCGGAAGCGTCACATCCGATTCGGTCGATGCCGTGCCGTTTGGCGCAGTCTTCACCAACCAGACTTCACAAAAGACCTGGCCGGAAGCGTTCAAGACTTTCACGCCGGGAGCCTGCAAGGCTGTGCCGATGGCGGCAGGCACTGCGGATGGCACCGGATCGCCGGCGGCATCCATCTTGTACTGGCCAAAAACAGTACTTACCGAGACACTCAGGATCGCAAGAGAGAGAGCGAGAGATCGTATACGCATGTTCTTTACCTAATTGTAGGGGATTCGGGACGGAGGGAAAATATGGAGCGGGAGACGGGATTCGAACCCGCGACATCGACCTTGGCAAGGTCGCACTCTACCAGCTGAGTTACTCCCGCAGCCGGAACAAGACTTTATTTTGCTACGTTTCCGGGGTTAGTGTCAAACCTGCCAGGCGGAAACGCGCGAACTCCTGTGCACTCAGCGGGGAACAAGCACCGGAGATGAACGCGACAGGGCGAATCGATTACGTGGAGAATAGTTTGCCCGCACCGTGAAAGATTATCAAAGTAGAGTCTATGTAAATTTCTACGGAATCATTGTTGTTATCGACATACAAATATGTAATCTACATCACAGTTTAGCGGCTGCGCACACTTGTGATTTTTGGTCAACCGATTTATGCAATCCGGCGGATCCCCGTGCCCTCCTGGGTGGTTGCGGGGACGTGTTTTTCCACAGGAAAGGAAGGGAATGTTTTGGAACTGTAACGGTGCCCCGTCCCGTCGGTAACTCGTTGCTATCATTTGATTTAAATTCTTGGTTGCATACTGAAGATCTGTGTTATGCTACTTTTGCTGAAGGCTTATAGGCGCCGCCAGCCAGGAAAAACTCCGCAACCCTCCGCTTGATCACACGTAGTGAGTCTGAGCATTGGTACCGGGATTTCAGACAGTGGAAATCCTGAGGGAAAGCTGTGTCTTTTCTGATGGAAAAGACATGAATCCCTGGGACCAAATCAAAGAAAAACTCGAATCGTCACTGAGCGCCGAAAGCTTCCAGAACTGGGTGAAGCGAACCCAATTCTCCCACCTGGAACACTCCACGCTCTATGTGTCCGTGCCGGACCAGCAGACTCGGGAGTGGATGGAAAGCGAGTACGGTGAACGGGTGCGCTCCTGTATTCAGGCGCTCGGCATCCGTGCAGGCTCGGTGGTGTATGAGATTCAAAGCGGCAATAGCTCTGTGCGGCTTGCCACCAATCTGGACGAACAACTCGATAACTACGACCTCGACGGCACGCTCAGCAATCTAAATCCGAAATTTACTTTCGATAGCTATGTCGTGGGCGCGAGTAACCAGTTCGCTCATGCGGCGGCCCGGTCCGTGGCCAGCAATCCATCCCGGAGCTACAATCCCCTGTTCATTTATGGAGGGGTCGGCATGGGTAAGACGCACCTGATGCATGCAATCGGCCGGGCATTGGTCTATCAGAGCAAGCTCCGGGTGGTTTACACGTCCAGCGAGCGATTTACAAACGAGGTAGTCACGGGAATCCGCCTCGACAAGATGGCGCAGTTCAGGCAGCGGTATCGCTCGGCAGACGTGCTGCTGATCGACGACATTCAGATGCTCGGCAACAGGGAACGCACCCAGGAAGAATTCTTCCACACTTTCAACGAACTCCACGATCATCAGAAGCAGATCGTCATTTCGAGCGACGCTCCGCCAAAGGAGATCCCGGGCCTGGTGGACCGGCTTCGTTCTCGTTTCGAGTGGGGGTTGATGGCGGACATCCTGCCTCCGGATCTCGAAACGAAAATGGCGATTCTGGACAAGAAGGCGGAGGCCCAGGGCGTGACGCTGCCGGAGGATGTGCGGACCTTTATCGCTTCCCGCACCAAATCCAACGTGCGCGAACTGGAAGGTTCGCTGGTGAAATTGATAGCCGTCTCATCGCTCACCGGGGCGGCCATTAATCTGGCGATGGCGCAGCAGAACCTGAAGCACTTGCTCCAGGTCCAGGACCGCCGTATCACAATCGACACCATCCAGAAGGCTGTAGCCGACAGGTTCGGCGTGAAACAATCCTCGCTGAGGGAAAAGAGCAATACGAAGGCGGTTGTGTACCCGCGGCAGGTCGCCATGTACCTGGTTAAGGAGTTGACCTCCGCGTCACTGCCGGAGATCGGCCGGGCGTTCGGCGGCAAGCATCACACGACCGTGATGCACTCGATCGAGAAGATTGCGAAGCTGCGGCAAATTGACGCGGATTTGAACAGGCAATTGCACAGCCTAATTGACTCATTACAATGACCTTACGAGTTTTGTCCACAGGGGTTTACCGGTTGCCTGGGCCGCGTCGGTGTATATGCGGTGACACTCTGGAGTTTTGCTTAGTTTTGCGGCACTTTTCAACATCCCGGAATGGCGGAAAGTCTCTGAATTTTGTATAATTTAGAGAGACTTCCACATTCTCACAGGCTCTACCAATACGAGTTGTTTTTAGAAGATCTATTTCTTCACCGGAAGGATTAGGAGCGCGTTCATGGAATTTACAGTCAGCAAAGCAGATCTGGTGCGCGAGTTGAGCCTCTCGCAGGGTGTGGTCGAGAAGAAAACTACGATTCCGATCCTCTCGAACGTACTGCTCGAAGCCCATGGAGATCGGGTCACGTTGACCGCGACCGATCTGGAACTCGGCATCCGCTGTTCCTGCCCCGCACGGGTCAAGAAAGAAGGGGCGGGTACCGTGCCTGCGCGGAAGCTGCTCGACTACGTGCGGCTGCTGCCCGAGGCCGACCTGAACGTCAAGTTCATGGAGAACCACTGGGCCAACCTGACGTGCGGACGTTCGAAGACCAAGATCGCGGGCATGTCGCGCGAGAGCTTCCCGGAGCTTCCCACCATGCCGGCGGCTATCGCTGAGATCCCGGCGAAGCAGCTTTCCTCCATGATCTCGCGAACGGTGTTCTCGATTTCGATGGAAGAGTCGCGCTTCACCCTGAATGGGGCGCTACTGCTGCTGAAGGACGAAACCATGACCATGGTTGCCACCGACGGCCACCGGTTGGCTTATGTCGAGACGGCAATCGGGGGGCAGCAGGCGTTCCGCGCCTTGATACCGCGCAAGGCGATGGGCGAGATCGTCAAACTGGCGGACGAAGCCGGTACCGATGGCAAGGTCATCGTTTCCGGCGATGACAACCACCTGTTCTTCCAGTTCGGCGACCGCCTGCTCATCACTCGCAAGCTGACGGGCAACTTCCCGGATTACGAGCGCGTCCTTCCCAAGGAGAATACAAATATCGCGAAGCTCTCGAAAGCCGAGATCCGTTCCGCGATCGAACGGGTGGCTCAGTTCGCCGACGAGCGTTCGCGCGCCATTCGCGTGCAGTTTTTGCCTGGTGAAGTACGAGTCTTTTCGTCCTCTCTCGAAATGGGTGAGAGCGAAGAGAGCGTATCGAGCGAGTATACCGGTCCGGAACTCGAGATCGGCTTTAACGCTCAGTATCTGCTCGATTTTTTCCGTGCTATTTCGCAAGACAGCCTGGTTTTCGCGTTGAAAGACCAGAAGAGCGCGGGTGAACTGCAACCGGCGGCATCGGCCGATGGGAACAGTTCGTCCGGCGCCCGGCCTGACCAGTATCGCTACGTGGTTATGCCAATGAGAATTTGATCAGAAAGCATTCGATTTTATGTCCAATCAAGTACTTCCTACCCCGGATATTTACGACGCCAGCAGTATCAAAGTGCTGGAGGGTCTCGAGGCCGTGCGTCTGCGCCCGGCCATGTATATCGGTTCGACGGGCGAGATGGGTCTGCACCACCTGGTGTATGAAGTTGTAGACAACTCGGTCGACGAATCGCTCGCCGGGCACTGTACGGAAATCAACGTCACCATTCACATCGATAATTCAGTCACCGTTCTGGACAACGGGCGTGGCATCCCGGTTGGGATTCACGCTGAGGAAGGCGTCTCCGCCGCGCAGGTGGTGCTCACCAAGCTCCACGCCGGCGGTAAGTTCGATTCCAACAGCTACAAAGTTTCGGGTGGGCTTCACGGTGTCGGCGTAAGCTGCGTAAATGCGCTCTCCGACGTGTTTTCGCTTGAAGTGTGGCGCGAAGGGTTCACCTGGACGCAGGAATACTCTCAGGGCATTCCCAAGCACCCGTTGAAGCAGGCGGGCAAGGCCGGGCGCAAAACCGGTACCAAGATCACCTTCCATCCGGATCCGAAGATCATGGATGCGGTGGTGTTCAACTATGACACGCTATCGCAGCGGCTCCGTCAGCTCGCGTTTCTGAACAAGGGTTTGAAGATCACGCTTACGGATGAGCGCGAAGATCCGGTGAAGAGCCACACGTTTGTCTACGCGGGCGGTATTTCCGAGTTCATCAAGCACATCAACACAGGCAAGAGCGTACTGCATGAAAAGCCAATTCACTTCGAGGCCACGGCCAAGGGTCCGAACGGCGGCGATGTGGGGATGGAAGTTGCCCTGCAGTACAACGACGCGTATTCCGAGAGTATTTTCAGCTTTGCGAACAACATCAACACGGTGGATGGTGGTACGCACCTTTCCGGCTTCCGCAGCGCGCTGACTCGAACGATCAACTTTTTCGGACAGCAGGCGGGTTTGTTCAAGGATGTGAAAGAGAATCTGACTGGCGACGATGTCCGCGAAGGCCTCACCGCGGTGATCAGCGTTAAAGTGCCGCAGCCGCAGTTCGAAGGTCAGACCAAAGGAAAACTGAACAGCGACATCCAGGGCATTGTGACGCAGTTCGTCAATGACAAGCTGGGTGAGTTTTTTGAAAAGAATCCCACGGTGATGCGCAAGATCGTGGGTAAGGCGATTGAAGCCGCGCGCGCGCGCGAAGCCGCCCGCAAAGCACGCGATTTGACCCGGCGAAAAGGCGCGCTCGATTCCGGCGGCCTGCCGGGAAAGCTGGCCGATTGCCAGGAGCGCGATCCGGAGAAGTGCGAACTGTTTCTGGTCGAGGGAGAGTCCGCAGGCGGTACGGCCAAGCAGGGACGGGATCGGCGCTTCCAGGCGATCCTCCCGCTGAAGGGCAAGATCCTGAATGTCGAGAAGGCCCGCTACGACAAGATGCTGGGCCACGAGGAAATCCGCACATTGATCACGGCTCTCGGCACCGGCATCGGCAAAGATGATTTCGCGCTGCTGAAGCTGCGCTACCACAAGATCATCATCATGACGGACGCGGACGTGGACGGTTCGCATATCCGCACGCTGCTGTTGACCTTCTTCTTCCGGCACATGAACGACCTGATCACGCATGACAATGTGTTCATCGCCCAGCCGCCGCTTTATCGCATTAAGAAGGGCAAGACCGAGAAATACATCAAGGACGAAAAGGAATTCACGCGCGAGATCATGCGCCGCGCGACAGAGAGCCTGATCCTGGAATACGGCAACGCCACTGCCCCGGCGCGAGTGGAAGGCGCCGAACTGCGGAATTTCCTGCTGAGCCTGGACGAGCTCGAACAAATCTCGTTCAAGGTGGAGCGCCGGCTGCGCGACGCGCGAGTTGTGGAGGCGTTGCAGAACCCGCTGCTGCGCCTTGATAAGCGCGAGGACTTCCAGGATAAAGCCGGCATGGAGCCACTGCTCGAACAGCTGAAGGCCTCGAAGCTCGATGCGGAGTGGCGCTTCGATGAGGAACACTCGGCCTGGCGAATCGTCTATCACGATTCCACGAATGCCGAGCGGCATATCGACCTGGAGCTGGCGGCGCAGCCGGAGTACAAGAAGCTGCGGTCTCTCGCGAAACAGGTGGGCAAGTACAACACGCCGCCATTCGTGGTGGTAAAGGGCGATCGCCGCGATACCCTAACCAACTGGCGCGATCTTCTGAACCATCTGAAGAGCGAGGGCAAGCGCGAAATCAGCGTGCAGCGTTATAAGGGACTGGGTGAGATGAACGCAGAGCAGCTTGCGGAAACCACCATGAATCCGGAAAAGCGCACGCTGCTTCGCGTGCGACTGGAAGACCTGGTGGAAAGTGACTTAATCTTCACCACGCTCATGGGCGAAGACGTGGAAAGTCGGCGTAAGTTTATCGAAGACAATGCGCTCGACGTGAAGAATCTCGACGTGTAAGCAAGACAGGGTCGAAAACGATGGCCTGTGCTACTTAGTGTTCCACGGGTTCGTCTTTTTCGACTTTGCCGTCGCGCACGTGGATGATGCGGTGGGCGTGCATCGCAATATCGTGTTCGTGCGTGACCAGCACGATGGTATTTCCCTGTTGGTACAGGCGTTCAAAGAGTGCCATGATCTCGATGCCGGTCGCGCTGTCGAGGTTCCCCGTGGGCTCGTCAGCCAGCAGAATCGATGGATTGTTTACCAGTGCCCGCGCGACCGCGACGCGCTGTCTCTGGCCGCCCGATAACTCGTTCGGCTTGTGATCCATGCGGTTGGCGAGGTCCACCTGCTCGAGCGCCTTCTTGGCGCGGGCAATTCGTTCATCCGACGGCGTGCCGCTATAGATCAGCGGAAGCTCGACGTTGTGCAGCGACGTCGCGCGCGGCAGCAAATTGAAAGTCTGAAAAACGAACCCGATTTCCTTGTTACGAATACGCGCCAGCTCGTCGTCAGTCATTTCGCTGACCAGGTTGCCGTTGATGTAATACTGACCGCGCGATGGTGTATCGAGGCAGCCGATCAGATTCATCAGCGTCGACTTGCCGGAACCCGAAGGTCCCATGATTGCGACATACTCGCCGCGCCGGATCTCGATATCTACTCCGGAAACCGCGTTGATCTCCTGATCGC
>JAOAPQ010000011.1 GCA_025462965.1 Bryobacterales bacterium | reverse complement strand
GAAGATCCCTACAATATGTACTACACGCCCGATGGCAAGTTTGCCATCGTAGTCGCCGAGGCGCGCGCCCGTCTCGACTTCCGCGAGCCCTCGACCATGAAGCTGGTGACATCCCTCCACGTGCCGTGCAAAGGCGTCGATCACATCGATTTCTCCGCCACCGGCCGTTATTTGCTGGCCAGTTGCGAATTTTCCGGAACCATCGTGAAGGTGGATGTCGCGCAGAAAAAACTTGCCGGACTTCTTCGCCTGAAGCCGCATAGCATGCCCCAGGACGTGAAGCTTTCCCCGGACGGCAAGGTATTCTACGTGGCCGATATGATGAGCAACGGCGTCTTCATGATCGATGGAGAGAACATGAAACTCCTGGGCTTTCTTCCGACGGGCAAGGGCGCCCACGGGCTGTATCCGAGCCGGGACTCGCGGTCGTTGTATGTCTCGAATCGCGGCATGATCGGGCACGCGGGTGACGCCAGCATCTCCGTCATTGATTTCGCTACAAGAGAAGTGGTCAAAACGTGGCCAATTCCCGGCGGAGGGAGCCCCGATATGGGAGGCGTTTCGCCCGACGGCAAGGTTCTCTGGCTTTCAGGCCGGTATACGTCGGAAGTGTACGCCATCGACGTGGTCCACTGGTCGCTGCTCGCGCGCATTCAGGTCGGCCAAGGCCCTCACGGGCTCTGCGTCTATCCGCAGCCCGGCCGCTATTCCCTTGGGCACACGGGCATCTTCCGTTAGCGGTAACCGGCTGACAGTGCTTTTGCGTCCTGTAGTATGCTGAAGACGAATCGGTTTCAACCTAACCAAGAGGTACGCCTGTATGACAATCAAGTTCCGCAATTTGGCCCTGTCGGCCGCCGCCGCTCTGCTGTTCGCATTTACGGCATCCGCGCAGGTCACCGCCCTTGAGGGCATCGTGAAAGACGAATCGGGCAAGCCCATCCAGGGCGCCGTGATCAAGATCGAACGCAAGGATATCAAAGGGAACTACAGTGTCAAGACAGATAAGAAGGGGCATTACGGCCACTACGGGCTGCCGATCGGCACGTATAAGATCAGCGTCGAGGTGGATGGCAAGGTCCGCGACACGGTCGACAACGTTCGGAGCAAGCTAGGCGACCCCACGCCGCTGAACTTCGATCTCCACGCGGCTCAGCAGGAAAAGCAAGCGACCGCCGCCGCGAATGATGCCGGACAGCTCACCAAAGAGCAGGCGCAGAAGATGACGCCCGAACAGAAGGCGGCATTCGAAAAGGCGGTGAAACAGCGCGAGGCCGACCTCTCCAAGAACAAGGCTCTGAATGATGCGTATACTGCGGGCAAAGAAGCTTTGGCCGCGAAGAATTACGACGCCGCCGTTGACAACTTGACCAAGGCCAGCGAACTGGACGCGTCACAGAATGTGATTTGGTCTCAGCTTGCCGAAGCCTATATGGCCCAGGCCACAACCAAGACCGGCGCCGACCAGGATGCCGCACGGCAAAAGGGGCTGGACGCTTACCAGAAGGCCATCGCGCTGAAACCCGATGACGCCGCGCTCGAAAATAACTATGGCCTGGCGCTCGTGAAGGCAAAGAAGATCCCCGAAGCGCAGGAAGCCCTGAACAAGGCCGCCCAGCTCGATCCTCCGGGCGCGGTCCGCTATTACTACAACTTGGGAGCCGTTTTGGTGAACGCCAACCAGACTGAAGCAGCGGGCGCCGCTTTCCAGAAGGCGATTGCCGCCTACCAGCAGGCCAAGTCCGCGGGCAACCCGCCCGACGACATCACCAAGAACTTCGCGGAAGCTAATTACCAGTACGGTATCGTGCTGCTCTCCAAGGCCAACACCGATGCCAAGACCGGCAAGGTGACGCCTGTGGATGGAACGGCGCAGGCCTTCCAGACGTATCTTCAAGTGCAGCCCAACGGGCCGTTCGCCGAATCCGCGAAGGGTATGTTGGATACCATCGGGGGCACGGTGTCGACCACCTACAAGAACCCGGACGCCGAGACCCCGGCGAAGAAGAAAACAAAGAAATAAGTACCCAGGGGCCGAGGCCCCGTTATGTTTCGTTACGCGTTTGAACTCATCGGCCTGCTCATTCTCTTCTCGGTTGCGCGGACCGTAATCACGTGGGTTCTCAGGCTCCTGGCCGGTTCCGTCCAGATGGCCTCCGCACCGCGTGAGCAGGCCGGGAGTACGGAAACCCTACAAAGCGCCGGCGAATTGCAAAAAGATCCAGTCTGCGGAACTTTCGTCCCGGTCGCTTCCTCTTTGAAGCGCATGGTCGCCGGACACCCCGTCTACTTTTGCTCCCCGGAATGCCGGGACCGCTTCTAGGCTGGCAGCGCCAACGCTTTGGAATGGGATTTTTCTACGAGAGACCAGCACTGCTCGCTGCCCGCACGTTGTGGCGGGCCGCCGGTAAGACCGTCGTGTTCACCAACGGGTGCTACGACATCCTGCACCCCGGGCACATCCGCCTGCTCGAACGCGCAAAAACGCTGGGCGATATCCTGATCCTCGCCCTCAATACCGACGCCAGCGTGCAACGGCTGAAAGGGCCTTCCCGCCCCCTTCTTTCCGAGAACGACCGCGCGGAATTGGCCTGCGGCCTGGAGGCTGTAGACGCGGTAACCCTCTTCGACGAAGATACGCCGCGCGAACTCATCGCCATGGTGCTCCCGGACATTCTGATCAAAGGCGCGGATTGGGCTCACTTCATCGCCGGACGCGAAGAGGTGGAAGCCGCCGGCGGTCAGGTCACCGCTCTCTCGCTCGAACCGGGGTATTCTACGACAGGCATTGTGGAATCCATCCTCGCGCGCCCATCGTAGGCACTCTCTTGGTTCACCCGTCTATCCGTGACCTGTTTCTCCGCCTGAATCGAGAGCCCGCGTTCCAGGAGGCCGTCCGTCGTTTTCCCGAGCCATCCAGCCTTTCCGGCCTTACCACCACCGCCCGCGCCATCTACTCTGTCCTGCTCTGGCAGGTTACCGAACGTCCCCTTCTCATCGTGGTGGATGGAAACAAGCAAGCGGAAGAGCTGTTTGAGGCCATTGAGACTTTCTTCCCGCTGTTGAATCCTTCGCGAGAGAGCGCGAGACCACAATTGCTTCCCGCTCTGGATGTTGTTCCCGGCCAGGCCATGTCGCCCCATGCGGAGCTGCTGGAGCGCCGCGCCGTGGGCCTGTGCCGGCTGGCGTCGGAGCGCGTGTCCATCACCGTAACGCCCGTCGCAAGCGCGTTGCTCCGCATCGAACCTCCCGGGTTTTACCGCCAGCTCTACACCACTCTTCGCGTCGGTGAGGAAATCCCCCTGGATGAACTTGTCACGCACCTCGAAAGCGTTGGTTATGAGAAGCGCGATCCGGTAGAGATGGTGGGCGAATACTCCATACGCGGCGGGATTCTCGATGTGTTCTCCCCCGAAGCCGCGCAGCCCGTGCGCATCGAGCTTTTCGGCGACCAGATCGAATCCATCCGCCGTTTCGAGGTCGAATCGCAGCGGTCGGTCCTGAAGCTGAATGAATGCACGCTGCTGCCGCTGACGGAGTTTCAAAAGTCGCGCGGCGTGCTACTGGAACTGGCCGAACGCCTTCGCGAGGAGGGTATGCCGTCCCGGGATCTCCCCATGGATGGGGCCCCGTTCGCAGGTTGGGAACTTCTCGCCCCGCTGGTTCGTGACCGAACCTCCACTCTGTTCTCGCTCCTGGAGAAGCCGATTGTGATTTGGGACGAGCCCGATCTTACCCGGAGCGCCTCGGAGCGCCTATGGAAACGGCTGCGCGCCGAGGACCGCCCGCAGTATTGCCCGCCCGAGAAGGTCTTCCTGGAGTGGGACGAGTTGCGCGCTGCCGGCGCGGCTTTCCCGCAAATCGAGATGCGGGAACTGGATACCAACCCCAACGCCCTCCACATCCCCAGCCGGCCCTCGATGATGTTCCATGGCAACATGCCTGCCGCCATCGCCGAAGCGCGAAATCTGGTTGAGGCCGGGAATCAGGTGGCGTTCTTCTGCGGAACCTCCGGGGAGGTCGAGCGCGTGGCGGATATCTTCCACGAATACGGCGTCCCTTATCAGCTCGGCCTGGATCAATCGGGCAGCACGCCGGAGTACCTGGCGCAACGCCCGTACCTCTCAGGTTCGGTAGCTAATATCTTCCTGATCAGGGGCGCGGTTGCCCGGGGAACGATTCTCACGGACGCAAAGCTCGCCATCATCGGCTCCGAGGATCTGTTCGATTCCTCCGATCTGGTCGCGCGCCCCGGCGGCGTCAAAGCCAACCTGGCTACCTTCTCCGCGGATCAGTTCGACCTCAAAACCGGCGATTACGTAGTCCACGCCGAACACGGCGTCGGGCGGTTCATTGGCTTGCGCGAGATCCAGCAAGGTGACGCCAAGGGCGATTACATGGTGCTCGAATACGCCAACGAAGCCAAGCTCTACGTGCCGCTCACGCGTATGGATCTGATCCAGCGCTTCCGTGGCGAGGGCGAGGGCCACCCGACGCTCGACCGCATGGGCGGAGCGACCTGGCAGAAGACGAAAAGCAAAGTCCGCGCCAAAATGCGCGACATGGCCGAAGAGCTCATCAAGCTCTACGCCTCGCGCCGAATGGCCGAGGGCTTTTCCTTCTCCGCGGATAGCAACTGGCAGCGCGAATTCGAAGACGCGTTTGAATTCACCGAGACCCGCGATCAGAAATCGGCGATCAACGATATCCGGCGCGACATGGAGAGCCCGCAGCCCATGGACCGGCTGCTCTGCGGCGACGTCGGCTTCGGCAAGACGGAAGTCGTGATGCGCGCCGCTTTCAAGGCGCTCGGCGATGGTAAGCAGGTCGTCGTCCTCGCGCCCACCACAGTTCTCGCGTTCCAGCACTTTGAAACTTTCAAGAAGCGATTTCAGCCGTTCCCGGTGAAGATCGAAATGCTAAGCCGCTTCCGCACGCCCAAGGAGATCAAAGCGGCGATCGCGGATATCGGAGAGGGCAAGGTGGATATCGCGATCGGCACGCATCGCGTTCTCTCGAAAGATATCGAGTTCAAGGATCTCGGCCTCGTGATCGTCGATGAAGAACAACGGTTCGGCGTTAAGCACAAGGAGCGCCTCAAAGACCTGAAGAAGAGCGTGGACGTCCTGACGATGAGCGCCACGCCCATCCCGCGCACGCTGCACATGTCGCTGCTCGGCATCCGCGATATGTCCGTAATCGAAACGCCGCCGAAGGACCGCCTCTCGATCCAGACCGTCGTCGCGCCGTTCAACCAGGACCTCATTAAATCCGCCATCGAGCTGGAATTCCAGCGCGGCGGCCAGACCTACTTCGTCCACAACCGCGTGGATTCCATCTGGGAACGGGCCGCCCTGATCCAGGGTCTGATTCCCGGCATCCGCGTGGGAGTCGGCCATGGACAGATGGGCGAGGCCGCACTCGAAAAGGCGATGTTCAGCTTCATGCGGCACGAGGTCGACGTGTTCGTCTGCACCACCATCGTTGAGAACGGGCTCGATATTCCGCTCGCGAACACGATGATCATCGAGAACGCGGAGCGTTACGGACTCTCCGAGCTTTATCAGCTCCGTGGCCGCGTGGGCCGCTCAAATCGCCGCGCCTATGCCTATCTTCTGGTCCCCCCGGATACGGAGCTCACCGAGATTGCGCGCAAGCGCCTGGCGGCATTGAAGGAATTCAGCGATCTGGGCGCCGGCTTCAAGATAGCTGCGCTCGATCTGGAACTGCGCGGGGCCGGCAACCTGCTGGGCGGCGAGCAGCACGGGCACATCAACACCGTTGGCTTCGATATGTACGTCCGCATGCTTGACGACGCGGTTCGGGAAATGCGCGGCGAAGAGGTGGCGCCGGAGATCCATTCCTCGCTCAATCTTGGGCTGGATATTCGCATTCCCAACACGTACATCGGTGATGAAAACCAGCGCCTTCGCGCCTACAAGCAAATCGCGAATGTCACCGGCGCCGAGCAGCGCGAAAAGGTCGAGAAGGACCTGGAGGATCGCTACGGTCCGGTTCCCGGCGAGGTCCGGAACCTGCTGGATTACGCAACGCTGAAGACCGCGGCAGAAAAACTGGGCATTGAAAACATCGACCGCCGCCATAATGTACTCAACGTAAAGTTCCACCAGGAAACGCGTGTGGATGCCGCACGGCTGATGCAGTTGGTCAGCCAGATGCAAGGGGCGCAGTTCACACCGGCCGGCGTGCTCCGCGTTCCCATGGATGGCCTGACCGATCCGCCCGCGGTGCTGGGCTTCGTGCGCGAACATCTGTTGGAGCCGTTGGGCGCAACATAGATAGACTGGTAGCAGAGTGAAATCCCACCTCGCAGACGAAGTTGTCGCGACCGGGTCGCCGATAAGGCCCAGGCTGTCGGGCTTTGCGATCTACGCCTGGTGCGTGTTGGTCTACAATCTCGCGGTGGTGGCGTGGGGTGCGTTCGTGCGAGCCACCGGGTCCGGCGCCGGATGCGGGAATCACTGGCCGCTGTGCAATGGAGTCGCGATTCCTCAAAGCCCGCAGCTGGCGACTATCATCGAGTTCTCTCACCGGCTTACCGCGGGACTCTCGACTTTGGCCGTGATCGGACTGGCTGCAGGCAGCTTTCGCGTATTTCCGCCGAAGCACCCCGCCCGCCGTGCAGCCGTGTTCGCGGTGGTGTTCACGTTTCTCGAGGCACTGATTGGCGCCGGGCTTGTGCTGGCCCAGAAGGTCGCGCAGGATCAGTCTTTCGCGCGCGTCGTCTATCTTTCGGTGCATCTGATCAACACGTTTTTGCTCGTGGGAGCGATCGCGCTCACGGCGTGGTGGGCTTCGGGAACGCCGCGCATGGCCTGGAAGCAGGCGGGGAACTGGCGCTGGGCGGCTTTGGCCGGCCTGCTTGCGACGTTGCTGCTTGGCGTGAGCGGAGCAGTCACCGCGCTGGGCGACACGCTGTATCCGTCCAAATCACTGGCGGAAGGATTACGCAGTGACTTCGCGCCCACCACCAACCTGCTGATTCGGTTCCGCATCTATCATCCGCTGATTGCCATTCTGGTGGGCGGGTATCTGGGCACGCTCGCGATCCTCGCGATGCTCCGCCGCTCCGGCGCCCTTGTGAGGCCGCTCGCCGCGACGCTGCTCGTCCTGATCGCTACCCAGTGGGCGCTCGGCGCTCTCGATGTCGTGCTGCTGGCTCCCTTTTGGCTGCAGCTGGTGCATCTGCTGCTGGCGGATCTGTTGTGGGTAGCTGCTGTTCTGATGTCGGCTGCGCTCGTTTCCTAGAATGGAAGAAGCATGTCTTCCGCAACCGATACGTTTGTCAGCGAGAACCAGGAACGTTTTCTCGAAGAGTTGAAAGAGCTGTTACGCATCCCGAGCGTCAGTACGCTTCCGGATCACAGCGACGATGTGAAGCGCGCGGCCGAGTTCGTAGCCGCTAAACTCCGCGACGCCGGCATGGAGAACGTGGAGGTCATCGCGACCGACCGGCATCCACTGATTTATGCGGACTGGCTGCACGCCCCCGGGAAGCCGACCGTGCTCTGCTACGGCCACTACGATGTGCAACCCGCCGATCCGCTGGAGTTGTGGAATTCCCCGCCCTTCGAGCCGACCGTGCGCGATGGCAACCTGTACGCCCGCGGCTCCGCCGACGACAAGGGCCAGATGTACATGCACATCAAGGCCGTGGAAGCCTTGCGCGCCGTCAACGGCACGCTGCCGCTCAACCTGAAGTTTCTAATCGAGGGCGAAGAGGAAGTTGGCGGCGCATCGATCGCGAAGTACGTCGCGGAGAATCACGAGAAGCTGAAGGCCGATGTGGCGCTGGTCTCCGACACGAACATGTACGCGCCCGGTCTGCCGACGCTGAACGTGGGCCTGCGCGGGATGATTTACATGGAGGTGGAAGCGACCGGCCCCATGCGCGACCTGCACTCGGGCATGTACGGCGGCGCCGCGCCGAACGCGGTGTTCGGTCTGGTAGAACTGCTGGCGAAGGTGAAGAACGCGCGCGGTGAGATCAAAGTGCCTGGCGTTTACGATGACATTGTGCCGCCGTCCGAGGAAGAGAAAGCGAGCTGGGCCAGCCTGCCCTTCAAGGAGAAGGAATTCCTCAAGAACGAGGTCGGCTCGACTAAGCTTACCGGTGAGAGCAAGTATTCAGTGCTCGAGCGAACTTGGGCTCGGCCCACTTTCGAGGTGCACGGCATCGCGGGCGGCTTCACCGGCGCCGGCAGTAAGACTGTGATCCCAGCGAAGGCCACGGCCAAAGTGAGCTTCCGGCTGGTGCCGAATCAGGACCCGGACAAGGTAATGGCGGCCTTCGAGAAGTTCGTGGCGAAGAACACGCCGCGGGGAATCAAGACCGAAGTGCGGGTGCTCGGGAAGAGTCCCGGTTTGCTGGTGAAAACCGATCATCCCGCGATCCAGATCGCGGCCCGCGCATTCAGCGATGTGTTCGGAAAGCCGACCGTCTTCACGCGTTCCGGTGGATCGATTCCGATCGTCGGCGATTTCGCGGAGCAGCTCGGCATTCCGACGATACTGATGGGCTTCGGCCTGCCGGATGACGGGCTGCATTCGCCGAACGAGAAGTACAACATCGAGAACTATTACAAGGGCATCATGACGATTGCGCACTTCTTCGAGCAATACGGCGCGTAATTGCATGTACGCCCTGAGAGTGGTGTCGCTTGTCCTGACGGCATGCAACGCTGGTGCGCAGTTTCGCGATACTTCCGTTATCGCGAACTTTCGCAGGGCGGACCCGAAGATCACCGAATTCCGGACAATTGTCCGCTATCCGTTGGATAGCGGCTATACGCTCTTACTGGTTGTGGGCAGCGCGCGGAAAATCAATGATGCGCGCGAACGCGGCTTCTATTGGGGCCCGGACACGCTCATGGGGCTGTTACAGATCAGCACAGCGAAGCCGGAGCGGCTCTGGGAACTCGCGATGATCCACGACCCCGATCACGAGTCTTTTGCACAAGTCGAGCGAATGGACGCCAACTCGATTGTTATCTCGAGAGAGGATGGCGACTACGGCACACGGAAAGACTCACTAAAGTTTTTCTTCGACTCCGCATCGCACCGTCTGATTCGCATCGCGCCTTTCACTCCGGCCAGTGTGACCGCGTTGTACCGGAATGGCGGGAGCGTCTATTTCACTACGCTGAACGCGCAAGGCTCGGTTGGCGAAGACGCTCCGCGGCTGGTTCCCGGTGCCGTGCCGCCCATGAAGCCTGCAGCTGAGATTTCAGCGCCGGCAGGAATGCCCGTCTCCACGGACAGCGAGATTCGGCGCGCCCGGCCCGATCACCAACAATGGAATGAGGTCGGAGAGAAGATCGGGCCAATGCAGAGATTTGAGGGCAAGCTCTGGTTTGCGAAAACCTTCTACGATGGCGAAGGTTCCACCGGAGCTGGCGGCTTCGGCTATTTCGATCGCGCGAGCGGCAAGTTCACGATGTTCTCGCCCGCGGCGCTTGCCGGCTGGTCGGCTTCGGCGCTGCTAGTAGAAGACGACGCGGTCTGGATAGGCGTGTGCACGAACCCCGAAGGCGCCAGCGTGAGCGGCGGGCTGCTCCGCTATGACCGGGCGAGCGGAAACACAACGCGGTTTGCCACGAGCGGAATCATCACTGCCATTCTGCGGAAGGGCGACGCGCTCGACCTCGGCTCGAGCGAAGGCCTCTATATCTGGCGCGACGGCAAGTTATCGCACTTCGTCATCGAACCCGCGCTGAACGGATCGCCAGCCATTTTTCGGCAGGAACGTTAACCCACCTGCACCAATCCGTACTTGCGCTGCCAGTGATCGCGGATGTAGGCGACGGCCGCGGCCAGATCCTCGCGCGAAGGAGGATTGGCGACGAAGTCGTTCGCTTCGCGGCGCGCGAGCTCCAGGATTTCACGATCGCGCAGAATACTCGCAATCCGCAGGGCGGGAAGGCCGGATTGTTTGGTGCCGAAGAATTCGCCGGGTCCGCGAAGCCGCAGATCCATCTCGGCGATTTCAAAGCCATCGTTCGAATCGACCATGGTGCGGATGCGCTCCTTGCCGGCGTCGCCGAGTTTTTCCGTCACGAGCATGCAGTAGCTTTGTTCCGCTCCGCGGCCGACACGACCGCGGAGC